>JAKONF010000076.1 GCA_022702085.1 Rickettsiaceae bacterium
GAAATAGGCTGACCAGTATTGATCATAATGATTTTTTGTAAATCACCAAAATTATTTATCTTCTTATTATCTGCCGATAAAATAACATCTCCAGCAATTAAGCCAGCTTTTTCAGCAGGTGAAGATACTATAACTTCATCAATAATTGCTGGCACTTCAATTTTACCAAAAGAAAAGTAAAACATTGTCAGAATAATTATTGCCAAGGAATAATTAGCTAAAGGCCCCGCAAGTACAATAATAAATCTTTGCCATAATGGCTTATTATAAAAAGCTCTTTCTGGCTCTTGCGCAGCTACATGACCGGAGCTAGATGGATCGCTATCGCCATGCATTTTAACGTACCCACCAAGCGGCAAATAACCTAATTTCCATTGCACATTATTTTTATCTATATGTGAAAAGATGGCCTTACCAAAACCAATTGAGAATTGTTCGATTTTTACGTTACAAAGTTTTGCTACGTAATAGTGACCAAACTCGTGAACAAAGACAAGTAGCATGATGGTAATTATAAAACCGAGCAGTGAGATCATATCTTTAATATTTATTGGATTTACTAAATGATTGAATATTGTTAAAATAGCTTTTCTTTCAATTTGCAAAAAATTATATAGAATTAATGACTTCAAACAAAATAAATAACAAGTCTATAGCTAGAATCGCTGCTGTTCAAGTTTTATATCAATTTAATGACCAAAACCAATCACAAAACATCGATTTATTACTGCAAAATATATTAGATTTTTATTCTTCAGACGAAGCAAGTAGTGATGATGGCTGGCAGGGTGAGTCTCTTAAAATTCGTCCAAGCAACAATCATTTAAGGGAACTTGTGAATATTGTCAGCCAAAATTTAAAGCAGATAGATGACTTGATTACTGATCATCTATCATCTGAATGGCAGTTAGTCACTTTACCGACATTATTGCTAGCGACTTTAAGAGTTGGCATTGGTGAGCTATTATTTTTTCCAGAAACTCCGCATAAAGTAGTTATTAATGAATATACTGATATTGCCAGCGACATGCTCCATGATAATGAGGTTGGTTTCGTAAATTCAGTTTTAGATAAAATTCATAAAGAAAGGTCTTGAAACTATGACTTCTGATGGTTACCGTAACAAGTTCGTTAAAGTCAAAACAGCTAAAAAACGTTCTATTTCTTCAAATAAATGGCTTAGTCGGCAGCTCAATGATCCTTACGTAGTGAAAGCAAAAATGGCTGGTTATCGTTCTAGAGCAGCTTATAAACTGTTAGAGATCAATGATAAGTTTAAATTATTTCGCTCACAAATGAGAATTATCGATTTAGGAGCTGCTCCTGGTGGCTGGAGCCAGGTTGCAGCTAGTTTAGTAAAATCAACGCCTAATAACTGTTCTATAGTTGCTATGGATTTATTACCAATCGATGACATACCAGGAGTGATTTCAATCCAAAAAGATTTTTTTGATTTGGATAGTCCAGAAATTATTAAATCTCTTTTAGGAAAAGAAGCAGATATAGTGATGAGTGATATGGCTGCCAACACCACCGGTGATCATGGGACTGACCATATTAGAATAATGGATCTATGCGAGCAGGCCTACGAATTTGCCTTGAGCGTACTTCGCACAGATGGTCATTTTATAGCCAAGATATTCCAAGGCGGCGCAGAAAATCAATTATTGCAAAAAATAAAACAAAATTTCAAAATAGTGAAACATTTCAAGCCAAATTCAAGTCGTAAAGATTCTTCAGAACTCTACCTTATAGCCATGCATAAAAAAGCAGCTATAAAACAAATATAAAAGCAATGATGCGCGATGATTGAACATCAGATTACAGTTGATTTAGTAAAGAACTTAATTAAAGAAGCAATTTCCTGATTGGAAATCTTTGTTAGTAATGCCAGTCACAATTCAAGGCTGGGACAATACAACATTTCGTTAGGTGACCAAATGCTAGCGCGTATGCCTAATGGAGCAGAATATGCACCTAAAATACTAAAAGAGCAGCAATGGTTACCTAAATTATCGCCTTTGTTACCATTTACTATTCCAAAATCTATAGCATTAGGACAGTCTGATGAAAACTATCCACATCTATGGTCTATTTATAATTGGATTGAAGGTGATAGTGCTGCTTCTCTGCCTATATTTGATGCAGATAATATTGCCTCTAGCCTAGCACAATTTATCACTGCGTTGAATAACATTGATACTTTAGATAACTCCTCAGATGAACTCATTACTAAACCTGGAAGTTTTGCATATATAGGTGGCCTTGAATTTTATAATGATGAAATGCAGCAAGCTATCAATATCTTGAGAGATAAGGTAGCTGTTGATATTGTAAGAGATATATGGGAGAAAGCTCTTGAAACCAGTTGGCAAAGAACTCCTGTTTTGGTTCATGGAGACATTAGCGCCGGAAATATATTAATACAACAAGAAAAATTACATGCAGTCATTGATTTTGGTGGTTTATCTATCGGCGATCCCTCTTGTGATTTAGTAATTGCTTGGAAATTTTTTAGAGGAAAAAGTAGAAAGATATTTAGAGAATCTTTATCCTTTGACAATGACACTTGGAATCGTGCTAAAGGTTGGGCTTTATGGAAATCTATGATCATAGCAGCTAATCTTACAGCATCAAATCAAGTTGAAACTCAAGGTGCTTGGCCCACTATTAGTGAAATTATTCAAGAGCATGAATAATACAACTGAAATTCTTAGCATATTAATTCAGTATTAATACTTTAATACTAAACTTAAGATTAAGTTTGTTTGGAGATTAATAGTATGAAAAAAGAACATTCTGCAAATGAAGAGGCATTCATTGTAACTAGTGATGAAATAACTGCTAAAAAGGCATACTACAAAAATAGAATGTTACAAGAGGAGAAGGTAAAAGCACAACTTTTGTCAAATTTTACTAAGCTAAAAACAAAGTTACAAGAGATAAACACACTGCTTGATAATACAGAAAATAAAGAATCTAATTTCTATAAAATTTTACAAAATGAATTTAAACAAACAAAAATTCTATTTGAAAATTTATGTGTAATTAACATAGAACATCAAATCAGTTTATGGAACTTAGAATATTTTCATCAAGAAATAGAAGAAGATATACTTAAACTGAAACAAAATATCACATCTAACTTACTAAATATAGATGAATCAACTAGCCTCGGTAATACATAATTTTTTGTCACTATCAAAATATTTAAGCACTACCGCAGATAATCCTCTATTTTTCTTAGCCTTCTAGCTTGGTTTGGTTTTTCAACTTCATATATTGATTGGCCTTTACTAACTCTAATTTTATTAAGGTCATCAACGTGATTCTGTACTTCCGCTTCTATAGCCATTTTGCGTTCATCTATTTGCTGTAGTACTTGCTGACTTTTTTCAAAATCCTGTAGAGCTTTTTGCAGCTTAGCAGCATCACTCTCACCTGACTTACCAAGGCTAGTGAATTTATTTTGCATTTCTTCTATGCTCAAACTATCAGCTTCATATTTCGTCCTTATATCTTTAATGGTATCTACTGCCTCATCTTTTCTAACTTCATAAGCATCTTCTCGTCTT
>JAKONF010000082.1 GCA_022702085.1 Rickettsiaceae bacterium
TGTATTCTTATGGCCAGAGAGAAGTTTTTTGCGCCAAATATGTGATGAAAGAGTGATTGCTATGTTTCACAATGGCGCTATAGAAGAAATAACTAGTTTGCTGGAAAATTTTACAGAGATAAGTGAATCAGTCTTAAAAGCCTTGGGAGTACAAGAGATCATTGCATATTTAGGAGATAAAATAAATCTGTCAGAAGCTATCAAAATTACGCAAAATAAAACCAAGCAATATGCAAAAAGACAAGTCACTTGGTTTAAAAATCAACTCAAAGATAAGAAAATCATTCAGTACAGTAGTAGAGAAGAGTTTTTGGGATTGTTGTAGATAATTTGTTCTTGTTTTAGTAAATCAGGATTCAAATCATATATCAAATATACTAATTTTTTAAAGCAATTATTTGGAGTGAATTCTAGTTATAAATATCCTTTAGCTTTTTACGTTAAATAAGAATTGTATTGATCGGCTTCTAATTTTATAAATATTAACTGAAGAATGCATACTATCCTCGACCTTTTCATTCAACAAATGAATTGTACAGGTTTACAAAATATTTCAATTTTAAAGCTAAGTCATTTAATCTCTTTAGAGCCTAAACATTTCTACATAATGAGATTTCATTTTCTTTAATAATTTTATAGCTTGAAGTTTCAGATCAGGAATATAATAAGCAATATCTACTAGTAAAGTTTGCACATATATGAGTTCACTACCATATTTACTACCAAATATTTGACCTTTAGCAGCATTTAAGTATTTAAGAAAAATAGGCATTATCATATATATATCTATTTTTTCAAATCTCAATACTAAATACATTAAACCTTTGATAGCAGATACATTCAATTCTTCGCATTCATCCCTTTGCAAAGAAGATAGACAAATACTGAATGCCTCATTGTAGTTATCACTATGTTGACAAAAACTTAAAATGAATTCCTCTTTCTCTTCAGATGTTTTCAAAGAAAACAATTCTTTTATATCAGTACATTTTTTCAACTGTTTAATAGTATAAAGATCGAATCCATTTTTTATAAAACTAAAGAAAATTTTTTTTCTATATTTTAAAACACACTGTGCAATTAAATTCAAAGTATTAAGGGTTTCGCCTAAAATATTATCATTTTGAGATTCTAAGTTTTCAATCAATAATAACAAGGCCTCTTTATCAATAGCTACAAATCTGTCTACCAGTGTGTATAAGCCTTGCATTGCAGCTATTTGTAGTGATTCCTCTTTGTGTCTTAGATAAGGTAATATATATTCTGTTGCAATGTTATAGCATTCATAATGCGAAATAGAAATAATGTAAGCAAATTTTTTATGAATTTCATCTTTTTCTTTCAATGAGGGTTCTTTAATAAATTCTTCAAAAGTCATCATATCGAAAATCTTATTTAATTATTTTCTTTATTTTAGAATCAGTTTTAGCCAAACATCATAGAAGATATAGAATTTTGATAGAGACTAATTGAAATTATTCTACCACTGCCATAATGATATTCTCTTCCATGGTTTTATATTTTTTACTACTACCAGTATAATTGTTGGTAACAATGACAAAACTATAAGGAATATTTTTTTCATCGAAGACGTAACCAACTATAGAGGATATACCAGTCATAGTGCCAGTTTTAGCAAATAATTTTAGGTCTTTACCACGATCCTTCAAAGTACCCATTTCTTTGGGTTTAGCTAACAATTCTAGAACATCGTTTTTGTATTCACTTTGATAAATAAAACTTAATAAATCATCAAAATTATTGACTGATAGCAAATTGTAACGAGATAAACCTGAACCATCTACGATGGTAGCTTTTTCTAAATTCACGCTATAAAGTTGATTGATATATTGTTTGAGTAAGTCACCTGCTCTAAGCCAATCCTTAGTTTCATGATCATGGGCAAACTGGGCTATAAAATAATCAGTGATAAAATTATCTGATTCTTGCATAGCAGTTGCTGCAACGTGGGCAAAAGTTTTAATTATGCTAACAATTTGCCTAGTATTCTCTTGTTTTTCAGTAAGTAAAATTTTTCCCGATAAAATTATTTTATTGTCTTTTAGTAACTTGATTAATAAAAGTTCAAGATGTTTATAATTATCAGGCGTTACCGCAAAGATGCAACTCTTATCATTTTTTTGGTAAAAACTACCAGTGATGTAATGATGATTATCTTTAATAGAGCTAAAAATTCTTGGCTTTTCTTCACTTCCAACTATTATTGCTTCATTAATGATTTTATATGGTGAAGAAGCTGGTTGCCATACCATTATTCTGTCTCCTAGTTTGCCAGGAGCAGCCAATAAGGCCTTGACACAATTTTTATCAACGTGAACTTTGCTCACTTGCGCTCCATAACAATAAATGCTATCAACAATCATGTGATTTTCATTGATTTTTGGTAGCGAAAATTCGTCTTTTATAATATAAAGATTACCTTTTATATTACTTATTCCGCTTTCTTTCAATTTTAAGATAAGTGAAGTTAGATCTTGCGTTGAAAAATCAGGATCATTAATCTGTAAGTAATAATTATCGTCTTTTTTGGTAATCTGGCTGATGAATTGGTGATCATTACCAAAATAGCGTTGCATAGCAGCGATAGAGATGAATTTTAAGCCACTAGCAAAATTATAATATCTACCGCTATTCTGCTGATAAACTACCTCGCCTGTTTGTAAATTTCTAATTTTTATACCAATATTAGCATGCGGGTCTGTTTGCTCAATTTCTGCTCTAATTTTTTCAGCTATTATCTGCATAGACTCAGCAAATACAATATCTCGAGAGAACAATTTAACAATAAATAAAGCGGTAAAAATTATTTTTTTCATAAGTTTTGCCTATAAAATTTTGTATAATTATAGTTAAAATATCTTGGGTTTGGCTGAATCTTTATTCTTTTTTATTTTACCAAAAAGATGTATTATATAACAGTATCTAGTTTGATAAAATTTTTTAAAAAATAACCAATTTATGAGAATTTTACTAGGATTTTTTTTCTTGGCTCTAAGTATTAGCTGCTTCGCCTCTGAACCAACACCGTGGCAAATGATGCTGCAAACTCCAGCAAGTCCATTGATGGAAGAATTATATTGGTTCCATAATTTCTTGTTATTTGTTATTACAGCTATTGTGGCGGTAGTTTTGGCATTGCTCTCCTACGTATGTATTCGCTACCGCGCCAAAAGAAATCCTACTCCAGCTACTTTCTCGCACAATATAGCTATAGAAATAGTTTGGACTGTCATTCCAGTGATTATATTAATTATCATAGCTATTCCATCTTTCCGAATTTTGCGCCTTGCTGAAAAAGCTCCACCAGCCGATATGACTGTTAAAGTCGTTGGTTATCAATGGTACTGGACATATAATTACCCTGATCATGATAATATCAGCTTTGATAGTAATTACATCCCCAAGGCTAATCTCAAACCTGGAGAGAGAAGATTATTAGAAGTTGATAATCGAGTAGTAATTCCTGAAAATACTACTGTGAAATTTTTGATCACTGCTGGAGATGTGATTCACAGCTTTGCGATTCCTGCCCTTGGCATCAAAACTGATGCAGTACCTGGCAGGGTAAATCAAACTTGGACCAGAATTGCAAAAAAAGGCGTATATTACGGTCAATGTTCAGAATTATGCGGTGTAAATCATGGTTTTATGCCTATAGCTATTGAAGTAGTTAGCAAAGAAGATTTCACTTTATGGGTTAAAAATCATGGAAAATTCTCTTCGCCCAATGTTATTTCTTCTGGTGAAACTTTGCCTAGTTCCACCGTACCATTTTCTTCGGAACAACCAATAGGTGATAGTCTAGAAGATAAAAAACAAATTATAGATCATATGCAGCCAAGCAAAGTTGAGGCTAATCAAGATAATTTTAACGATAAAAGATAATATTATAAATTTTAAATTCAGGAATAAATGCAAAATCAAACAATAAGTAATATATCTTCAAGTGAAAATTACCATACTCCACATGGTTGGCGAAGATGGCTGTTATCTACTAATCACAAAGACATTGGTAGCATGTACATTATCTTTGCTATATTAGCTGGTATTATTGGCGGCTTATTCTCATTTATTTTTAGGCTGCAACTAGCTGTTCCCGGTGGTGAGATATTAGGCAATAATTATCAATTGTATAATATGCTGATTACCTCTCATGCTCTTATCATGGTATTTTTTATGATCATGCCTGCACTCTTTGGTGGCTTCGGTAATTGGTTTGTACCGCTACTGATTGGTGCGCCTGATATGGCTTTTCCGCGAATGAACAATATCAGCTTTTGGCTACTCGTTCCGTCATTTACTTTGCTATTGTTATCAGCAGCAGTTGATGGAGGGGTAGGCACTGGCTGGACCATGTATCCGCCACTCAGTAGTATTATTGGCCAACCAGGAGCTGCTGTAGACATGGCAATTTTTAGTCTCCACCTAGCTGGCATCTCTTCCATACTTGGTGCAATAAATATGATCGTTACTGTGCTTAATATGCGTTGTCCTGGCATGAGTTTGTTCAGGATGCCATTATTTGTCTGGTCAATTTTGATCACTGCTTTTCTATTAGTATTGGCCCTGCCAGTACTTGGTGGCGCAATAACTATGTTACTGAGCGACCGTAATTTTGGTACTTCATTTTTTAAGCCAGATGGTGGTGGTGACGCTGTTTTATTCCAGCATTTATTTTGGTTTTTTGGTCACCCTGAAGTATATATCATCATCTTTCCAGGTTTTGGCATTATCAGCCAAGTTATAGCTACTTTTTCTAAAAAACCTGTTTTTGGCTATCCCGGCATGGTTGGAGCAATGATTTCTATTGGCGTAATTGGTTTTGTTGTCTGGGCGCACCATATGTTTACAGTTGGCCTTACTTATGACACTTTAAGATATTTCACAGCAGGTACAATGATTATCGCCATACCTACTGGTATTAAAATTTTCAGCTGGATTGCCACTATGTGGGGTGGTTCAATAGAGTTTAAAACGCCAATGTTATTTAGTATTGGCTTCATCTTACTATTCACTATTGGCGGTGTTACTGGCGTGGTATTATCAAATTCTGCATTAGACCGGGTACTGCATGACACATATTACGTAGTAGCACATTTCCATTATACAATGTCGCTTGGAGCCTTATTCAGCGCTTTTGCTGGCTTTTACTACTGGTTTGGCAAAATGTCAGGTAAACAATATCCTGAGTGGATGGGAAAATGGCATTTTTGGATTACTTTTTTCGGCGTGAATCTTACCTTCTTCCCACAACATTTCTTAGGCCTTGCTGGTATGCCAAGGCGTATCCCTGACTACCCAGATGCTTTTGCTGGCTGGAATATGGTTTCTTCAATTGGCTCTAGCATTTCCATGGCTGCTGCCTTCTTTTTTGTCTACATCGTATGGTATACTCTAAAATATGGCGAAAAATGTCCAGATAATCCATGGGGAATTGGGGCTAATACATTAGAATGGAGCGTAAATTCACCCCCTCCATATCATACATTTGAAGTGCAACCAGATCTGAGAATAGATTCAAGAAATGATTCAACAAGTTTAAAACACTAATGGCTTCTGATCTGATCTCTCAGGAAAAAATGCTGAAACATGTAGTGGATATCCAAGAAACAAATAGTACTATCAAGGATTATTTTCTGTTGATGAAGCCTAGGGTAATGTCATTAGTAGTTTTTACGGCTTTCATAGCTATGCTACTAGCTCCAGGGCATATTCATC
>JAKONF010000101.1 GCA_022702085.1 Rickettsiaceae bacterium
CTGCCATATCTAAAATATTGGAATTTAGGTTCGGCAAAGCTGCGCAAAATTTATCTTTCCACAATCGGTGCAAGCCAAAGCTCATCAGATCATTCATCAGATCATATTTGCTAGCTACTGATGAAAATACTTCCATCACTTTAGACCTTTTAACGGCGTAGCTCACTCTTTCAAAACCAAAGTTAGTTTGCTCTGAATTTTCTTGATTATCTGCCATAATGTAATTGTAATCGCTAAAAATTTTTACTAAATTAACACAAGGCTTTCTTAATCACAACTTATAAGCAAAATCTCATGCCAGAACTTCCAGAAGTTGAAACTTTAAAGATTTCACTAGAAAAAGAGCTACTTGGTAAAACTTTTACCTCTATTGAGCTGAAGCGTCCTAAATTACGTAATATTATAGATAAAGAAATAGCGAGCAAAATAATCAAGGCTAAAGTTCTTAAACTCACCAGAAGAGCTAAATATTTGATCATTGAACTAGATAATGGTAATTCTATCATCATTCATCTAGGTATGAGCGGAAGGGTAGTTAGCAGGGAGCTTGATTACGATTTGCAAAAACATGATCACGTAATTCTATACCTTAATGACCAGCGAAAACTAGTGTTTAATGATGTAAGGCGTTTTGGCATGATTTACTGTTTGCCAAACAGTAACTTAATGGAACAGCAAATATTCCAAAATCTAGGACCTGAGCCGCTAGAGTCAGAATTTTCAGCCTCATATCTAGAGGCTGAGCTAAAGAACAAAAAAGCGCCGATAAAAACAGTTTTAATGCAAAATGATATCGTAGTTGGCGTTGGCAATATCTATGCTAGCGAGAGTTTGTTTTTAGCAAAAATCAATCCTCAGCGCATAGCAAATAGCTTATCTTCAGAAGAAATTACTGCATTAGTAAAAGCGATCAAACAAGTGCTAAAATATGCGATTGAGGCCGGCGGGACAACGCTCAGAGATTTTGTCGATGGCGACAATAAACCTGGCTATTTCAAACAAAAACTTTTAGTATATGGTAAGGAAAACATCAGCTGCACTAGCTGCGGTGATAAGATAATCAAGCTAAAACAAGCTGGTAGATCGAGCTTTTTTTGTAATACTTGCCAGAGGTAATTTAAGAGATGCAAAACGATAGAATTAAGCAATTGAAAACAAGAGCATCAGAGTTGGTGAATGAAATGTTCCCACTAAATGATGAGCAAATTGAGCATGTTGAAAAAAGTTTGAATGTTATTTTGCCTGAAGATTTTAAAATCTTATGTAAACATTGCAGTTACGAATCATTTAGCTTTTTTGAAAATCATACTTTTAGAAATAACAATATCAACAACGTGATGTACAATAGTGAAGTAATTTTTAGAACAAGAGATGATCGAAAAATTTTGAATCTACCTCACGAGTACATTTTATTATCGGGTAATGATGATGGAGGTGCTTTAATATTAAAAACTATTGATGATAAAAATTCACAAGTAATTTGGTGTGATTCTGAAGACTTTTATAATGTCTGCGGAGGTAGGCCATTGGAATACAAGCCAACAATCTTTGAGTCATTCACAGATTTCTATGAATTTCTCCTCGATGAAGAAGAAAGGATCATAGCTGAAGATAAGGAGCAATAAAACTATTAAATATCCTGACGCTCATATATCAGCTGAGGCATGGGTGAATTAGAAGCATCTATTACATCCCAAAAGATTGAATGATGTTACACTTTTTAATAGAAAGAAGTAATAATAGAGTGTCATCATGATTTTAATAGTATGAAAGGGAAACTACAAAAAATTTGTAAGATGAATAAACAAGACAATAGTGTGATGAAATATAATTATTTAAAAAGACAAAAAAATAATAATATTTCATGCAATTCATTTAAGAAAGTGGACATGAGCGAAATAAAGGAAGGCGAAAAAAGATTAGGATTTGATTTTTCTAAATCATTAAAAGAATTTTGGTTAGAAGTTGGTTACGGTTTTTTAAACACTTCAATTGATAATGTTAGTGCCTTATCACATGTTAATAGAATAAATCACCCAGAACAGATAGCAGATATAACAATACTGAAAGAAGATGGCGACTATATATTACCAGAAGTAGTTGAATATTTTAACGAAGGCTATATTGGAGAGAAAGACATTATATTTTTTGAAATAGGAGATATGACAGATTTTCTAGTAATGAAACCCTATTCAGCTAAGCCAGATGCTGTGTATGATATGATTGGGAATATCATAGAAGAAAGCTTTGAGAGGTTTATATGGCGTCTATATCATGAATCACCTACTTTTTATTTAAATGTTAAAAACGGTAAAACTTAAAGATTATTAGCATAAAAAAGTTAGTTAAAGATTATAATAAGTAAGTTAGTTAGAGGTAACGAGAAGAAAGATAGCTTAGTCAGGTTCTAGTATTTATAGCTATGAAATATGTGAAGCTTATACAGAAAAGATTCCTAATAAGAAGCAATGAATTTAATTGAAAAAGTAATTTTAAAGTTTATTAATAGAATCAACATTATGAATATTGAGTTATGATAACAGAACCCATTCTATCTTGGTTACAAGAATTTTGCTCTGATTTATATAATAATTCAGCAACAAAAATAAATGGTTCAATAAAAATCGATAATGTAAGTAATCCAGGTTGGATATTTGATTTTATCTATGAAAATAATTCATACAATTTTGATAATCAGCAAGATATTGCAATTAATTTAGAAGATGATCATGATTGGTTTTTCTTCAAAAAAAAGCAAAATTTACTTGACGCATCGTCAGGCCCTTTATACTTGAGTACTCTGCTAAACATCTTTATTCATTATATTAAAGAAATGCCATTTGATATGAATTTACCTTTTAATGAATATAGAGAACAATTAAAAAAGCAAAACCCTCTACTTGCCTGATTAGAAGAATTTTATCTTAGCTGCTGTGATGGTGATTGGGAATATAGTTATGGTTGTAGCATCATCAACACTGCTCCTGGCTGGAAATTTATATATTCCTTGAGTGAAACAATTTTGGAAGATAAAATTTTTGATGAAAAAACTTTTAAAATTCAAGATAAAGAAACTAAATGTTATATAGAAGATAATAATTTTATTATTCAAACTCATCCCAAAGGTTTGATTGATGGTATAACTTTATTCAAAAAATGGATTGAGAAGTAAAATTTTAAAAAGAGTAATAACAATGAAAATAGCCACTTGGAACGTTAACTCTGTTAGGTCACGACTAGAGCATTTAAAAGAATTTTTGCGCGCTCAGAAGCCTGATATTTTGCTCCTGCAAGAGTTAAAATGCGAAACTGAGAAATTTCCTTTGGAGGAATTATCAGATTTTCCTTACAACTTTTATGTTCATGGCCAGAAATCATATAATGGCGTCGCTGTTCTTTCTAAATATAGAGCCGACGAAGTCAAATATGATTTTGACTATAATCCAGTGTCGGAGCAAGCACGCTTTATCGAATTTGCTTGCCAAACTGAGATAGGCTATTGCCGCATCATTTGCCTTTACGCGCCAAATGGCGGAGAGGTTGCTAGCGATAAGTTCCAGTCAAAGCTCGAATTTTATGACGCTTTGACTAATTATCTCAATTCCATCAAAACAAATGATGAGAAATTGCTCATTGGCGGTGATTTTAACATCGCTCCCTTTAATATAGATGTGCATGATCCTGCAGAACTAGCTAATTCAACTTGCTTTACCTTGGAAGAGCGGCAAAAGTTCCGCATCATTCTTAATAATGGTTTTGAAGATGCTTATAGATATTTCAATCCGGATAGCCGAGAATTCAGTTGGTGGGATTACCGCAAGGGAGCATTCGAGAAAAACGAAGGTATGCGTATTGATGGCTTTCTGGTTTCAGATAGTGCAATAGCCTCATTTAAAAAATGTTATATTGATTACGATCTTAGAACAGCCCCAAGACCTTCAGACCACGCAGCTGTGATTATGACTACCGCATAGGAAATTAAGATCACAGAGAATAATGTTAATAACCAAGTAGATTTGACTAAAATAAATTGGAAAGAGAAAAATCCACTTTTAGAAGACAAAGATTTACATCTTTTGGATCAATTACCTTACCCACTGCCAAAACGCTACATAGAATTCCTTGAGATTAGCAATGGTGGATGCCTTAAAAATGATACATTTGGGTCAGGCAGTATTGAAGAGTTTTATGGTTTGTTTGAAACAGAAAAGGGTTATTATAGCATTATAAGTCATAATCAAGAGGAGAATTTGTGGGACCTTTTTACTAAAGGTTTGTTGATATTTGCTAATGTTGGTAACGGAGATTTGATTTGTTTTGATTATAGACAAAACCCAAAGTCAGATAACCCATCAGTCGTTTATTGGGACCATGAAGAAGATGAAGATAAGAATGTCTCATTTATAGCTAAAGATTTTGATGCATTTCTCTCCATGCTTTATGCCGATGAGAATTAATTACTAAATAATTTAGCTGGATTTTTTGTTAAGAAATCTTTATAAATAATAAAGCGGAAATTCACTAATAGAGGCATGAAATGAGCGAAGTAATCGTTAAAGAACAACTCAAGCAAATAATTGACAAAGTAAGAAGATTAGAGCAAGAAAAAGCTGATCTATCTGCAGACATCAAAGGAATTTTTGATGAGGCAAAATCTAATGGTTTTGATACCAAGATTATTAGGCAAATTTTGAGATTAATGAAACTTGATAAAAATAAACTAGCTGAGCAAGAGGCAATGATTGAGCTTTACCGTGGTGCTTTAGATTTTTAACCCAAATTATTTAACTAAAAAAATAGATATTTAAAACTAATATTTGACTACAAATCAGTTTATTGGTATAAATCTTCACATCTTTAGTATCTTTCTGATCTAATATTTGGGGCGTAGTTTAATGGTAGAACAGCGGTTTTTGATACCGTCGGTTGTGGTTCGAGTCCACCCGCCCCAGCCA
>JAKONF010000115.1 GCA_022702085.1 Rickettsiaceae bacterium
TTTGCTGATTTAGATTATCTAGAATTTGCTGCTTTAATCGATGTAGTTCCTGATGATAATGAGTTCAAAAATATCATCAAAACTGCACTGCCAGCAAATCACAAAAATTATAATCAAGTAATGGGAATAATTAATAGCAGCAAGCCAAATTGGGCATAAATATGCTATGCCTAGAGCAAACAAATACTCAATTAAATCTATTGATAGATGCAGCAATAAGTGATCTACACGAAAAGCAACCTTGCCGTGATTATCTAGGTGCCTCAAGACTAGGATTAAGCTGTAGTAGAGCATTGCAATATGAATATATGGGCATAACTCAAGATGAAAATATGAAATTAAATGGCAAAACTCTGCGTAATTTCCAGATCGGTCATTTGTTTGAAGAATTAATGGCTAAATGGTTAATTGATGCTGGTTTGACTCTCGAGACTACCGATACATCTGGCAAGCAGTTTGGCTTTAAAGTAGCAGGCGGCAAAATAGCAGGTCACATTGATGGAATTATCAGAGCTGCACCCAAAGAACTTGATATATCTTGCCCAGCTTTATGGGAAGCTAAATCAATGAATAATAAATCATGGAAGGAAACAGTAAAAAATGGTTTAAGCCTGGCAAAGCCATTATATGCTGCTCAAATTGCTCTTTACCAAGCTTACATGGAGCGAGATATTCCTGGTATCAGTGTAAATCCTTGTTTATTTACTGCTATCAACAAAGATACTGCTGAGATTTATTATGAACTAATTATTTTTGATCAGGAGCTTGCTCAACGTGCAAGTGACAAAGCAGTAAATATCATTAAAGCTACTAAAGCTGGAGAATTACTACCTAGAGCTTTTAGTAACAAAGATTTCTATGAATGTAAGATGTGTTCTTATCAAAATAGTTGCTGGCAGCAGTTATGAAAGAAATTTCACCAACCAAAGATGATCTGCAAACGTATTTTTATGTAGTTTTTTGTTATCTAGAGGGATTAATTCCACTTCGCTCCTTTGCTGAGAAAAATAATGTTTACCGTAAACCTCATAATATCTGGATTAAAGCCGACGATGATATGGCTAGCAAAGCTTTAAGTTTTGCTCTTCTAGCAAATCAAAAACAGATGGCCTTCTACGTAATACCAGGTACAGTAAAAAGTAGTGGTCAGGCAGGTAAAGCCGATATAAAACAAATGCAAGTATTGCTGATTGATATTGATAGCGGCAATACTGAAGATAAGCTGATCTTGCTGAGTAAAACTCTGGGTGAACCAACTCTAATTATCGAGTCTGGCGGCATTACAGAAAAAGGTTGTGCTAAGCTACATATATATTGGCAACTTTCTAGAGCTGCCATAAATGAGGAATTACAAAAACTTATCAAACTACGTCATGACATAGCATTGAGCGTTTCTGGAGATTTACATTTTAAGTCTGCCAATCAGCCAATTAGAGTAGCAGGTTCTATCTATCATAAAGGTGGAATAAAAAAACTTGTTAAAATCCGGCTTTATTCTCCGGTAGAATATGATTTAGCTGAACTTATAACAAATGCTGAAAAACTACCCAAAAATATCATTTCTGATAATCAGCAAGATTTTAGTAATAAAACTGTTACCATAGAAGAGTTATTAATTAGTAAAGTATATGAGGGAGGTGAAGGAGAGCAAACTCGGTTTAATCACCTGAGCAGAGTGATCGGCTATTGGCTACGGCGAACTCATGATGGTTTATTGTCCTATGAACAAGCTATTGAAGAAATATATAGTTATAATCTAGCCAATGTTGTTCCTTCTTGGCAAATTGAGAGAATAAAACAAACAGTAAATAGTTTATGGCAGCTGCATATACAAAAATATGGTGAGCCAAAAAAACCAAAACAAGATAAACATGTTGACCTACCAATCATCAGCAGTTTTACTCTCAATGAATTTTTAGCCGATCAGACCTTGTTGCCTGATGATATTATTGCCCCTCGCATATTAACACCAGGAGGTATGTTCATATTTGGTGGCGCACCAAAAGTAGGTAAAAGTGATTTTTTATTAGCACTATTTGTACATTTAGCAGCAGGCCAAGAATTTATTGGTTTTGCTCCTCCAAGGCCGTTAAAAATATTCTATTTTCAAGCAGAAATTGGTTATCATTATTTAAAAGAAAGATTACAAAAATTACAATTAACAAATAGCTTGATAAGTGAAGCCAAAAACAATCTCTACATCACTCCTAATACCAAATTAATATTGGACGAAATTGGTATAAAAGCTTTAATTAATCATATTAAGCAAGCAATGCTTGGTGGACTAGACATCATAGCTATTGATCCTATCCGTAACGTCTTTGATGGAGGGAGAACTGCTGCTACGGAAAATGAAAATGATGCTATGCTTTTTTTTCTACAAAAAAGAATTGAAGTACTTAGAAATGAAATAAATCCAGAAGCTGGGATTATACTTGTCCATCATACCAAAAAAATTAATAAAACCCAATTTGAGGAAGACCCTTTTCAAGCTTTTAGTGGTGCTAGTAGTTTACGTAGTTATTATACATCGGGAGCATTATTATATAAACCTGATGCAAAAACTGATGATCGTCATTTAATTTTTGAATTACGTAATGGCAGTAAAATTCCAACTAAAATAATCAGTAAAAAAGATAATAAGTGGCTTGAAGAAGATTATTTAAGCAACAGAATAGCCTATAAAAATAAAGGCACACAACATGATAGGGAGAGAGAACGTAGAATTACTGTAATTCAGCAATTACTGGAAGAACAAGCCTTAAAAGGTAAGTTTTATTTAATGCAACAATTTGCTGAAAAGTTTCGTAATTGTAGAAATTTAGGAGGAAAAAGAGCAATTTATGATGATTGTTCGGTTGCTGCAACTCAAGGCTTAATCAAGTTTTTCAATAATCCTGAAAATTATGGAATTGATTTAACAGATTCTGGTAAAGGTTTTGGTTTTATGTGTACGCAAAATATGAAAATTCAAACAGGTAAAAACCTAAATTCAGAAACCGGAGAAATGATAAAAAATTACATTACTATCGTGCCTACTCATTTCAAACGTGATGGAGATGGTAAAAAAATAAAGATATAATATTCTTAACATAGGCTTTATGGTTGCTTGAAGTTCTGATTGCAGTGCGATCAGTTTCACAATCACGTAGAGGTTATGGAGCTAATAATAATGAAATAAAAAGAGTTTTTTGATTGCAGAATGCAAAGAGAATAAAAATTACAAACATGCAAACATTTGTAGCCATTGTATAAAGGGAGATAGAGGGCTTTTAATCATTGTTGCATTTTACTCTCTTTATAAATAAAGGAGTTTTATACAAAAGCTCCTTTATTTAATGCAATAATCACTGGAAGAAATATCGTGAACAATAGAAATATGATTAAGCTAAATAACTATGATAAAAGACCAATAGCAAAGTTTCATCGTTGTTGGCAAGAAGATATTGAGGCTGGCATTGCTTTGGATAAATGTAGAGGAATCAATTATGAGCAATTCAGAGCAGCAGATAGGTTGATATGTAATTATCTTAAGATTTTTATGACAGGTAGTTGGAACTTAGATGAAATTAAGATAAAGAAAAATTATTCACGCACCCATCAACTTGAACGGCAAATACAAGCGACTCGTAATCATCATAAAGTATTATCACAGCTGAACAAAAAATCTAAAGAAATTATTGAACATTTTTGTTTGCATGAACTAACACTTAGAGAGTTTGAACTAAAACAAATACCAAGGTGGCCTAAAGGAGTAGGTAGCGCGAGATTACGCGAAGCACTAGATGATTTAATTGAAATATACA
>JAKONF010000125.1 GCA_022702085.1 Rickettsiaceae bacterium
TATGCTTGATATACTTCATCAGGTACTGGTTGACGAGCAAGCTCTGCCAAAGCATAACTTGCAGCTAGCTTCATCTCTTGGTTAATTTTAGAAGCGCGTACGTCCAGTGCTCCTCTAAATATATAAGGAAAACCCATAACGTTATTGACCTGATTATTGTAATCAGAGCGGCCAGTAGCTATAATTGCATCATCTCTCACAAGAGCAACTTCTTCTGGCGTGATTTCTGGATCAGGATTGGCCATGGCAAAAATAATAGGATTTGGTGCCATTGATTGGACCATCTCTTTTGAAACCGCACCTTTTGCTGACAAACCCAAAAATACATCAGCACCTTTTAGTGCTTCTTCAAGAGTTCTATGAGGCGTATCTACTAGCAACGCTTCTTTCCATTTGTTGATATTTTCGGTGCGTCCTTTATATAAAACACCTTTAGTATCGCAGAGGATTATATTGTCTTTTTTTAATCCCAATGCAAATAATAAATTAATACATGCAATAGCAGCAGCTCCTGCTCCATTTACTACCACTTTCATGCTTTCAAAAGAACGATTTGTTAGGTGAGCTGCATTAATCAGGCCTGCAGCTGTAATTATTGCGGTTCCATGCTGGTCATCATGAAAAACTGGGATTTGCATGATTTCAGCCAATTTTTCCTCAATGATAAAACATTCAGGAGCTTTGATATCTTCCAAGTTGATGCCGCCAAAGCTGTGGCCTAGATTTTTAACTGTATTGATAAATTCCTCAGGATCAGTAGCATCTACTTCAAGATCAATACTGTCAATATCGGCAAAAATTTTAAACAATACTGCTTTACCTTCCATAACAGGTTTAGAAGCACCAGCTCCTAAATTACCAAGCCCTAAAACTGCTGTACCGTTGGATATTACGGCTACTAAATTGCCTTTAGCCGTATATTTATATATATTCTCTGGGTCAAGAGCAATTTCAAGGCATGGCGCAGCAACTCCTGGTGAATAAGCTAAAGCTAAATCTTGTTGAGTGACTAAAGATTTAGTAGGCACGATTGATATTTTACCTGGCCGATTTTTATGATGATAATCTAAAGCATCTTGGTAGCTTGAACTTTTTATTTCTGTCATTAATGTTGCTCTTATATTTTAAAATTTTAGTTAAAGATATACATCATCATTGATAATGAAAATACTGAAAAAATTGTCGTAAAAGTAATAATCGATGCCATTGAGTCGGGATCACCATTTAATTGCCTTGAAAGTACGTAAGCCGTACTAGCGCATGGCAAAGAACTATACAAAATGCCAATAGATTTTGCTAAGCCGCCTATGCCCATCAGCCAAAGTACTATCCAAGTTACGACAGGAAATGCTATTAATTTTATTAAGCTTGTAAAAATTATTTGTCTTAAATAAACTGGGCATAAAACTAATTTGAGGCCAGCTCCAACATTTAACATACCAATTGCTAATGCTGCATCAGATAAACTTGTTAATGTTTTTTGTAGCCCCTGATTCATATTCATATTGGAATAGTTGAACAAAAATCCAGCAAGACTAGCAATTATTAGTGGATTATTGGCTAGTAATTTAAATAACATCAAGTAACTGGTAATCTTAGAATCACTTTCATTTGAATCACTGGTATATTTAGCAAATACCATAACAGTTATAACATTAGTAAATATAATCATGTATGAAGAGATAACGGCAACAATTTCTAGCCCTTCCGCGCCAAATAATCCACCGCTAAGTGCGAAAAATATATAGCTATTATACCTAACTGAACCTTGAAAAGTCGAAGTGAATCTTTTTCTATCACTCTCTGTTTTTTGTTGATGAAATATTAAAGCTCCGCCAATTATGCAAGAGGAGATGATTAAAGCTATTACCAAACTGATCATTGAACTTGAACTTAAATCAGCCACTGAAATGTAATTAAATAAAACTATTGGAAATAATAGAAAATAAGAAAGTTTTTCTAGATTACGCCAGAATTCATCAGAAGTAAGCCATTTCCTCTTGATAATAGCACCAAGCAGAGTGATTAAAAAAATTGGCATGGTGCTTGAAAAAATACTTAGCATTACTTGGAATAAAAAAAGTAAGTAAGCCATGATAGCATACTTTACTTGCAAATCAAGTTTGATAGCTCATTAGGCGTGGTTGAACTTTACTGGATAAATTTAACTAATATATGTTTTCAGTATTATATTCTTTATTAAACTCAAATATTTGTTGTATCAAACTTTTTATTGTATTTGAACTATTTTCAAAAATATAATTGAGTAGCAGATAGTTAGATAAAAAATTATCGTTATTGATCTACTTGCCACTATATTCAGTAAGGTAGCATATCATAAAAGCAAAAATACTAGTCGCAATTATGAAAAATTTATTTGCATGTTTTTGATTGAAAAAGATATTAAAAATAATATTAAGTAGCAGCATTACTCCGCTCGTTAAACCAACGTGCATTGGTTCACCAAGAGCATTACCCATTCCTTTGTCCATTATTGAAGTCCAATAAGCTGTAAACCAAGTAATAAAAGGAAAAATAAATATGGTACTTTACTAGTTTTGGCAAAGCCGATTCTAAAATTTTTATCGATAAGACAACATAGTATAATAAAGAATATAAGCAAAAACAGTATTATAAAAAAATATGTAAAATCCACATAAATTGCTTAACAACATATCTATCTCATTTATCTTATCATTACTCATGGCAACATTTTAGTAGTAAAATCATTGTAAAGACAATATATATTACGAATTACCTACTTAATACTCAACATGAATTTGGATGATGTTGCAATATTTTTACTAAATTTTAGTCATGCTACGTTGCTGGTACCTATTATTTTAGTAGGATTTTTGGCTATTAACAGAAAGATATTTGGTCAAGGTTTATATTTACTGATATTAAGCCTATTCGTTAATAACTTACTAAAATCATATTTCCAAGTACCTTTATCTTCTCATCTAAATTCTTTGGCTTACGCTTTTCCAAGTGGTCATATGCAGAGTTCAACGGTGCTGTATGGTTGGTTAATACTCAATTTCAAACAAAGTTGGTTTAGATTTCTATTGTTACTAATAATAGCAGGTATTGGGTTTAGTTTGATTCAACAAAGATATCATGATTTTTATGATGTACTAGGTGGCATTTTTTCTGCTGCTTCATTGATTTTAGTATTTTATTTTGTTGTAAATAAAATATTACCTAAGCGCGTCCCGGCATTGCTTGGCATAATCATTCTACCCATGATAATTTTAATTAAAATATATTTAGAAAATATAAGTTATAATTTTCTTATTTATAAAGATTTGATGATTTTGGGCCTCGGTAGCTTTACTTTAACTTGGCTAATATTAAATAATCAGATTCACCATGCTCCATCAATGGCTAACGCTTTTAGTAGCATTATATGTTTTATAGTGATGAGTATTTTGGCTTACTTAGGTCTTCGCTATATGTTTAAAATCAAAATTTTCCAAACTTCTGTCTATTTCTCTGTTGCATTATGTGCGGCTATGCCAATGTCTGCCTTTGTAGGACAAGCACTAACTTCTTTCAAATCGTTCAAATATAAAAGATTATGGCAGAGATATTTAGGACAAATTATAGTAAAAATTTTGAAAGCTAATAACCTAAACTAATTTCTTTAGCGAGTTTATTAAATTTATAAATTAGTTTATCAATCTTATCGCTAACACTACTTAGTTGTTTTAATGTTGGCGTTGTAATATCAATCACTTTATTATTTTCATTATAGTTTTTCTGGCTTGATAAAGATCTTTTTAAAAATTCAAGATCTTTAATTGTATAGTGTCTTCTACCCTTAATTTTGAAAATATTTAGTTTATCGGTAATTTTTTCTAGATACCTAAGCCTATAACTAGGTACTGCCAGAATTTGCTGAATTTCTTTAATAGTATAATATTTTTTAATCAACATTATCTTTGGTATTGGTCATATTTGAATTAATTTTTTTCTTTAAAGATAAACTAGCTGTAAACCGGACTATGGTCTTGGCAGGTACAGTCACTACAGCATCATTAATAAAATTTCTTCCTGGCCTTTCTTTCTTATGAGCTATACCAAATTTACCAAAATTAGTTATGGTTAATGATTTTCCTGAATCTATAATTTTGAGTATCTCACCAAACACATTATCAACAATATCTAGAGCAAATGATTTTGAAAATCCTAGCTTTTCTTTTATTTGTTCAGCTATTTTTTCTTTACTAATAGTTTCCATGTAATTACCAACGAAGCAAGGCAGATCCCCAAGTGAGACCTGCCCCAATTGCTACAAATAAAATCAAATCATTTTGTTTTAAAGTTTTTGATTTTTTTAACTCCCATAGCGCTAGTGGAATAGATGCTGCAGAACAATTGGCATGTTTATCAATTGTTTTTACAACCTTATCTCTGTTTAAATTCAAATGTTCAGCCACGCTATCTATAATTCTACTATTGGCTTGATGAGAAATAAAATAATCGATTTCTGCTAAATCAATATTGTTAATTTTGATAATTTCACTAACCGAAGCAGACATCTTTTCCACTGCATGCTTGAACAGTATCTGACCTTTCATTTGAATAACGCCAGAATTACCAGTCATTCCTACTCCACCATCTGTATAGAGAATATCATAATAACTACCGTCCGCATAAATTTTACTATCGATTAAACCAGAGCTTGAATCGCTTGTTTGTAAAATTATCGCGCCAGCTCCATCACCAAATAAAATGCAAGTGGAGCGGTCTTGCCAATCAATTAATGAAGACATTTTTTCTGCGCAGACTAGTAAAATAGTTTTATATTTACCTGAAGAAATTAGGCTATTACTGATTTGTAAGCCATAAACAAAACCTGAACATACTGTTTGAAAATCAAAAGCTGGAACATTACCTAACCCCAAAGCACCTTGCAATTTAGTAGCAGTACTAGGGAAGCTATTATCAGGAGTTGTAGTGCAAACAATAACAAGTTCAATTGCTGATTTATCTATATTGGCATCTCTGATAGCATCAGAAGCTGCTGCAAATGCCATATCAGACGCTAATTCTTCTTTAGCGGCAATATGACGTTGCAAGATTCCGGTGCGCGATCTTATCCATTCATCATTGGTATCTAAAAAACCTTCTAATTCAGAATTTTTTAACACTTTAGAGGGCAAATAACCACCAGAACCGATAATTTTACTATTCATTGAATTGATTTATACTGCGTTTTCGTCTTCGCTTTTGTTTGCTCTTTTAATTATTATTTGGCGACCATTATACATACCGTCTGAGCCAATATGGTGTGAGCGTCTATCATCACCGCTTTGTTTGTCTTTTATAATATTAACTTTGTCCAAACTCAAATGAGAACGTCCCATGCGGGTTCTTGAACTTGATTTCTTCTTTTTTGGAACGGCCATCTATCCCTCTTAAAAATAAACTATTTATGAAATTAATGAAAAAGTGTTTGTCAAATGACATGACACTATATTATATTCCAATAACAAAATCTATATGTTTTAAATGTTTTTATGAAAACTCTACTGTCTCATCTCGCCCTTCTTTTTACTGTGGCTCTTTCCGTAACAAGTTGCCAAACTATTGATATCAGAGGTCAATATGTTGATAATGCAGCTTTTTCAAAGCTAGAACAAAAAAATTTAAATAAAGAAGAGATAGTTGAACTTATCGGTACGCCAACTATTATACCTGATTACAGTAAAGATACTTGGTACTACATTGAACGCACTCTTAGCCACCGTGCTTGGTCCAAACCCAAAGTTATTGGACAAAAAGTAGTCAAAATTGTTTTCAATGATGATGAATCAATCAAAGAAGTATTAGCTCTCAATGATTTACATATTGACAATATAGAAATCATTAGCGCTTACACTAAAACTCTTGGCACTGAGCAGAATGGTGTACAGAAGTTTGTTGGCAATATTGGTAGGTACAATAAAGTAAGTAAAAATAAAAAGCGTAAAAAATAAACTAAATTCCTAATTTTCAGCTTTAATGCAGTTACAACAACATAGAATTTAATCTGAAAACTTTGTAATTTTAACAAACTAATCTAACTAAAATATCAAAATGATCACAATTGCTGAAGTAAAAAAGATCGCTACCTTAGCCCGGCTGAGTTTTAAAGATGAAGAATATAGTTATATGGCAGAACAATTAACAGATATTATGTCAATGGTTGACAAGTTGAGTGAAGTTGATTGTGATGGTATCTTACCTCTAACTTCAGTATTAGATCAAGTACAGCGCCTGAGAAAAGATGAAGTAACAGAGCAGAACATTTCTGATCAGCTTTTCGCTAATGCTCCAGGCAAGTCTGGAACCCTTGCCAGAGATATAAAATGTTTTGTAGTACCCAAGGTGATTGAATAATATGAAAGAGATTACAAAACTGACTATTTGTCAAGCACTTGAGAAATTAAAAAACAAAGAATTTTTAAGTATTGAATTAACTAAAGCTCATATCGAAAATATCGAAAGACATAAAAATCTCAATGCTTTTATCACTGAAACATTTGATATAGCTCTATCACAAGCTTTAAGGGCTGACGTAAACTACTTGGAGGGAAATGCCAAGAAACTTGAAGGTATTCCTATTGGCGTTAAAGATCTGTTTTGTACAAATAATGTCTTTACTACCTCTGCTTCAAAAATATTAGCTAATTTTGTGCCTCATTATGAATCAACAGTGAGTCACAAAGTTTTAGTAGAAGGCGCAGTTATGCTTGGTAAAACTAACATGGATGAGATGGCCATGGGTTCTTCTAATCTTACTAGTTATTTTGGTAAAGTAATTAATCCTTGGAAGGCTTTAGGTAGTGATCAAGAGCTTGTACCTGGCGGCTCATCTGGTGGCTCTTCAGCTGCAGTTAGTGGTTTTTTGAGCATGGCAGCTTTAGGTAGCGATACTGGCGGCTCTGTACGCCAGCCTGCATCTTTTACTGGTACAGTTGGCATTAAACCCACTTATGGTAGATGTTCCCGGTGGGGTATGATTGCTTTTGCAAGTTCACTTGATCAAGCAGGTGTAATCTCAAGAGACGTAGAAGACGCAGCTTTAATGCTTGAGTGTATGATGGGTTTTGATAAAAAAGATTCAACTTCTTTAAATTTACCAGTGCCAGAATTACGTAGTGCCTGTCATGCTTCTATCAAAGGCATGAAGATAGGTATACCTTATGACTTAATGAATATTGAAGGTATTAGCGCAGAAATTATAACTATATGGAATCAATCAATTGCAGACCTTAAAAGTCAGGGCGCTGAAATTGTTAGCGTTGAATTACCTCATGCTAAATATGCTTTGCCTACTTATTATGTTTTGGCACCAGCTGAAGCTTCATCAAATCTATCAAGATATGATGGCGTCAGATATGGTTTAAGAGAAGAAAGAGAAGGCATTAGTCTAGACGAGATGTATACTTTAACGCGTAATAGCGGTTTTGGCACAGAAGTCAAGCGCCGCATCATGATTGGTACTCATGTACTTTCTTCATCATTCATGGACGCTTATTATTTAAAAGCTCAAAAAATGCGCCGTTTAATCGCTAATGATTTTAAGAATGCTTTCAAGAAAGCTAATGCGATTTTGCTTCCCTCAACGCCAACTGCTGCTTTTGCTATTGATCAAAAACAAGATAATCCTGTTACTATGTATCTTAATGATATTTTCACAATTCCTGCGAGCCTTGCAGGCTTGCCATGCATTTCTGTTCCCTCAGCTCTTAATAAAGAGGGGTTACCACTGGGAATGCAGATCGTGGGGCCTGCTTTAGATGAATATAATGTTATCAAAGTTGCTAGAGCTGTAGAAATAGCCGCTAGTCATTTGAATTTTACGCCAAGAGGTTTTTAGATTATGATTATCGAAGGTAAAACTGGTCAATGGGAATGTGTAATTGGTTTAGAAATTCATGCTCAAATCTCATCTAAATCAAAATTATTCTCAGGAGCAGCTACAGATTTTGGCGCAGCTCCAAATTCACAAGTATCGCTAATAGATGCTGCTATGCCTGGTATGCTGCCTACCCTTAATGAACATTGCGTATCTCTGGCAGTAGCTACAGGACTCAGCTTAAACGCTAAAATCAATAAGACTTCAGCATTTGATCGTAAAAATTATTTTTATGCAGACCTTCCGCAGGGTTATCAAA
>JAKONF010000162.1 GCA_022702085.1 Rickettsiaceae bacterium
TAATAATATTTTTTAATGGAGAAGTCAAAAATATTATTTCGAATTGAATAATGAAACTATATATAGTTTAGTTATTGAGTAAAATATTATAAAAGAACAAAATCCGAAGATAATTTAAAAAAATTGAATACATAATTATCAGTAATAGACAACTATCACATTTTAGACTGTTTTTTTTGTTAAAATTTTAATATTGTCTTTATTAGTATTAAACTAATCGTTAAGAGTTTAGTTGTTGAACTAGATAGAATAAAATGTTGTGGAATAACATCTAAGTCAATTTAGGTATTATAGCTATGGTGTTTCATTTGACTTTGTAATATCATAATTTCATGACTATAATTGAACAAAATCTCTGTACCATAAAACGCCTAAATCATCAAGGTTTAGGCATTGGGCAAGCTGACAAAGGTCAGGTAGAGCTACCTTTTACTTTGCAAGGAGAAAAAATTAGATTTACTAGGCATCACTACCGCGGTAAATCTTCTTTTGTTTTAGATGAAATAGTGATCACATCTCCTCATAGAATTACGCCTTTCTGTCAATATTTCAGTAGATGCGGCGGCTGCCAACTACAACATTTAGATAGACATGCTTATGAAAATTTTAAAATCAGTTTAATTAAAAATGAGCTAAAAAAAGCTAATATAATCACCGATGTCAGACCTCTAATTATTATTGATAACGATCAAAGAAGACGCGTTAATTTACAATTTGTTAAAAAGAAAGAGCAAATCTATTTGGGATTTTATCGTTTTCACTCTCATCAAATTATCAATATTGAATCTTGTCCGGCAGCGCTTAAAGACATATCTGCTTTAATTATTCCTCTTAAACAAGTTTTAGCTCAAGCATTAAGTATTGATTGTAAAGGTCAAGTATTCATCACCAAAGCAACAAATGGTCTTGATATGATGCTTGAACTTAAATCCATAGCAACTATTGATGCAGATATTGATATGAGTCTTTTACTTGAGTTTGCTAAAAATAATGATTTACTGAAACTAAAAATTAAAAATGAATATCATCAAAAAATTATTTATCAAAAGCAAGGACCTTATATTGAATTTGATGACATAAAAGTTGAGATAGACTACTCAAGTTTTTTACAAGCAAATTTTACTGCCGATAAGATGTTAGTTACTTTGATTACTCAGTACATTCTATCATCTAAGTCTAACTTGAGGATACTAGATTTATTTTGCGGACGCGGAACTTTTACCTTTCCACTTCGTAAATATGGTGTAATTGATGGCTATGAGTTTGATGAACTAGCAATAAACTCAGCTAAAAAAGCCGCTTATAATAATAAAATCAATTCGATAAATTTCTTCGTGAGAGATCTATTTAATAATCCATTAGTTAGCACAGAATTGAGTAATTACGATCTAGCGATAATTAATCCTCCACGTAAAGGAGCAATAGAACAAATTAATGCTTTATCTAAGTCTAAGATTACCAATATTATTTATATATCTTGTAATCCACAGAGTTTTGTTAGAGATGCTAATATACTGATCAGCAATAATTATGCTCTAGAGGAGGTAATACCAATAGATCAATTTTATCAGACATCTCATCTTGAAGTAATAGGATTTTTCAAAACAATTCAATGATAAATTATTTGTTTTTTGCTGAAGCTTGACCCGCTATTAATGAGCCACCGATTTCAACACATGTACCAGAAGGAACATATTTCCAGTAATCACAATCATTATCTTGAGTGGACTTATCAGGAAGATTATCTTTATCTGGTCTTTTACCATCATTTTGACCAGCAAAGGCAATACAATAACATTTTTCTTCTTTTAAATCGTCTAAATCATCAATATCTGTAGCGTTGATGTTGAAATTAAATCCTGTTACAAAAACAAACGCAGCTAAAAAAGTTATCTTTTGCATATAGCCTCTCCATGTATTATCAATCAGTTTACTATTCTTAACAAATTGCAGCAAGGATAAATCAAGAATAAAATCAGAATTTTTTCCTAAACGTTGTCAAAGATCAAGTAAGATAAATATTGATAGCATATGATAATAACAAAAAAGAGAAACTCATATTATAAGTCTCTCTTTTTTATAATTTAATGAATTGGAATATTCTATTTGTAGATTACTTCTTCATCATATCCCAATCAAACTTAGCTTTGACTTCATCAGAAACACCAGTCCAATCGCCACTGTTGATTTTTGCGCACCAACCTTTTGGTACCCAGATCCAAGCATTTGTGCCCATACCACCATCAGCTTTACTGGCTTTGATCATGGACTTACCATCTTTATTAACCATGCATTTTTCCATGTCATCCATATCAGTCGCAAATGCGACGCTGGTAGTTAACATTCCTGCAAGTACTACAGTTGAGAAGGCCTTCAATATAGTTTGTTTAGTCATATATTACCCTTATTTTTTTAATTAAGCTGGGATTAACCGACTCTCGGGTCCCTTAACTATTAATATTATATTAATTCATTCAGAATTACATATTTAAAGATGTTTGCAATTAAAAATTATATTTATTTTGTAAATACTAAGTGTTGATTTTACCACATTAACTAGACTTAAATACCATAATTCTATTCCTATTAGCCAAATCTTGATAAGTTTTGATGTATGTATAACCATTATTTGTGAAAATATCTTTCACACTCATAGCTTGTTTATATCCAATTTCAACAATAATCAAACCATTAGCAAAAAGATACTTTTTGGCATTTTGAGCAATTATCTTATAATTGAATAATCCTTCCTCTTTGGCGAATAAAGCAAGCGATGGTTCATATTTTATAGTTTCATCATTCATAAGCGTCATCTCGCTTTCATCAATATAAGGAGGATTGGTCACTATTAGATCAAATTTATTATTTACTGCCAATTCGGTAAACCAATTGCTTTTTATTACTTGTAAACGATTTTCTAGTCCATGTTGGTTAATATTTTTCTGCAATAAGTCGATAGCTAATTCAGATATCTCAATAGCGATTCCCCTAGCGCGAATAAATTCCAGTAAAAGCGTAATAATGATGCAACCACTGCCAGCACCTAATTCTAATATTTCAAGATCACCATCATTAACTTGGTCCAAAACTGCATCTATCAAAATTTCAGTATCTGGCCTCGGAATTAGTACGTTTTTATCAATTAAAAATTTTTTACCATAGAATTCTTTGTAACCTAGTATGTAAGCAATAGGCTCAAAATTTATTCGGCGATTTATTAGTAAGTTAAATTTAGTTGCTATATCAGAATTTATTACTACTTGATCATTGGCTATAATATATTCATGCGGTCTGACTAATATATGTTCGAGGATCAATCTCGCATCAAGAGCGGCTGATCTTATACCTTTTTCTTGTAAAATTAAAATTCCTTCACTTAGCAACTGCTTGATAGTGAACATCTAAAAATCATTCACTAAACTTAGCTGATCTTCAAGCCATGTTGCTGCTTTATCAGTAAGTAGTTTGGCTATAGATAATTTGATTTTGTCATAATAATTCTTTAGATATTTCTTTTCTTCAGAATTCAATAAGCTTATATCAATAAGGTTTTTATCATATGGAATTAAAGTTAATACTTCAAAGCAAAGGTAATCTTGATAATCGGATTTTTTAATATATTGCAAATTCTCTATTCTAATACCATATTCATTTGGCTTATAGTAACCTGGTTCGTTTGATAGGATCATGCCTTCTTTCAAAGTAGCATGATTTTTTAAGTTGATAGCTTGTGGTCCTTCATGAACGTTTAGAAAATTACTAACACCATGACCAGTACCATGCGGATAATCCTGACCTTCTTGCCATAGATATTGACGGGCTAGAACATCAAGATTCGCTCCTGTAATTCCTATTGGAAAAATTGCTGTAGCTAATGCTATATGTCCTTTGAGAACTCGCGTATAATAATTTTTTTGATTTTTTCTTACCTTATCAATAGTATCCCCAATAGCAATAGTACGAGTGACATCGGTTGTACCTCCAAGGTAATGACCACCCGAATCAAGTAATAATATGCCATCTTTATTGATCATCTTGGCTGAAGCTTCCTCAGCCCGGTAATGAATAATTGCACTATTTTCATTGAACCCACAAATAACTGGAAAACTATTCATAACAAAATCCTTTTGTTTGTTACGGTACCCAGTTAGAATTTCTCCTAATTCACATTCATTTACATTGTTATTACACAAATCATTTAAACTACTTAAAAATTCACAAATAGCTACAGCATCTTTGCCATGTACATCAATCGAATTTGTAATTTCAACTAAATTTTTAACAGCCTTAAATAATTGACAAGGATCATTCAAATGAACTAATTCTTGATTGTTTGCGAGGCATAAATTTATTACAAATAATGGCGCTATATCTTTATCTATCAAAACTCTATTACCGACGCTTGATAATATTAAAGCAAATTGCTCATGTTCTAAAATTTCAATTTTTTGGTCTTTGGTGCTGATTATATCTCTGGCTGTAATATCAATTCTTGCAGTATCATCTATAAATAGATATGTATTGGAACTAGTTAATATCAATCTGCTAAGTAGTATTGGCACATTGATAACTTCATTACTTCGCAAATTCAGTAACCAACAAATAGATTCAGGAGAGGTAATGACCAAAGCATCAGCTTCATATTCATTAATGATATTACGGCATTTTAGAACTTTATCCGAATGATCCTCACCGCTATATTGAATTGGATAATGATAAATCTCTTTCTTTTGTGGAAATGGTCTGTCTGGCCAAAGATCGTCTATAAAATCATCAGGCAAATGCCTGAGTTTTAATTTCTCAAATAACTTGATAAATTTTTGACTAAATAATCTTGAATCATAACCGATATCTTGATCAATACAATCTTTCCAAGAATGATCTGCTATTTTCCCTATATCAATAATAATAAATATATTTGGGTCTAACTGATTTTTAGCTTGCTGCAAATATCTTCCATCAGTAAAAAGAAATGCGTGAGTTTGGGTGATCACCAAAACACCATTAGAACCAGTGAAGCCAGTTATGAATTCTAGCTTTCGATCACGTTCCGCAGTATATTGGTTCATATATTGATCATTAGCAGGTATTATGTAACCATCTAAATTGTAATTTTTTAAAATATCTCTAAGATTTTCTATTCTTGACTTAATCATCTACTTACTTCGCGCTCATTTCCAACCATTGTTGCTCATCGATAATTGTCAGTTTAAATTCCTCTGCTTTTTTTAGTTTACTACCTGCATTTTCACCAACTACTACAATATCCGTAGCTTTAGAAATACTACTAGCAACTTTAGCTCCTAGCATCTCTGCTCTAGCTTTGGCCTCTGCGCGCGAGATACTAACTAAAGAGCCTGTAAAAACTATTATCTTATTGGTTAGAGGAGTTTGCACATCTCTACCTTGGTAATCCTCAATATTTAAAATGTCAATTAGCTCTTCCACTTGAGAGATATTCTCTGCTACTTTGAAGAAATCCATGATGCTTACTAACATCTTATCGCCAAAACCATCTAAATTACCAAGCTTACTATAGATTTCATTATCACCTTTTGCTAACATTTGCATAGTAGCAAAAAAAGCTAATGCGGAGCCAAATTCTTTAGCTAGAATCTTAGCATTACTTTCGCCAATATGACGAATACCCAAAGCATAAATAAAGCGATTTAAAGAAATATTTTTAGCATTCTCTATGGCTTTGAATAAATTTTGAGTTGATTTTTCACCCCAACCAGGCATGTCAGCAAGTTTTATTTCATTAATACTATTGATTTCTGTAAGCTTAAAAATATCTATTGGGCTATGTATTAAATTACTCTCTATTAAAAATTTAACCTGCTGTTTACCTAAGCCCTCTATATTAAAAGCATCTTTGGAAGCGAAATGCCTAATTCTTTCATAATTTTGAGCAGGACAATTTGAACTATTATCGCATCTTATAACTATATCATCCTGATAATTCAGGGTTGAGTGGCATGAGGGACATTTTGTTGGTAACTCAGTTTTTTGTGCTTCATCACTGCGCATAGCTAGATCAACACTTGTTATCTGCGGAATAACATCACCAGCACGCTGTAAAAATACATGATCTGTTATTCTGATATCTTTATTTATTACTTCTTGAAAATTATGTAGACTTGCGCGACTAACTATCACGCCGCCAATAGATATTGGCTCAAGTTCGGCTACAGGCGTTACTGCTCCAGTTCTACCAACTTGCAATTTAATATCCAATAATTTAGTTTTGCCAATGAGTGCTGGAAATTTATAAGCGATGGCGAAACGTGGAGATTTGGTGATAAAACCCATTCTATCTTGTAGAGCAAATTCATTTAATTTGTAAACTACGCCATCTACTTCGTAAGGGAGCTCTTCTCTATCTTTTTTAAGGTCGTTATAAAATTTAAACATCATTTCTAGAGAATTAGCTAAGACACCAATATTATTTACCGTAAAGCCATAATCTCGCAATATTTTTAGTAATGTCGCTTGGTCATCAGCTATTTTCTCACTTACTTCTCCTATAGCATAAACAAAGTATTTTAAGGGTCTTTCAGCAGTTATTTTAGGATCTAATTGTCTAAGTGAACCTGCTGCAGCATTTCTGGGATTGGCAAATTTTGCTTTATTCTCATCCAGCTGTTTTTGATTCAAAATCTCAAAATCTTTTTTATCGATATAAATTTCTCCCCTAACCTCAAGATACTTTATAGAACTGATAATTTTCTGTGGGAAGTTTTTTATGGTCTTTATGTTGAGAGTGATATCTTCTCCTTCTAAACCATCACCTCTAGTTGCAGCAAAAGCTAATTTACCATCTATAAATGTTGCAGAGAAAGATAATCCATCGATTTTTGGCTCACAAAAACACAAAGGAAAATCTGTTAGCTTTAGAAATTTACTTATTCGATCAATAAAATCTTCGATATCTTCATCATTAAAAGCATTACCTAGAGATAACATTGGAACTTTGTGAGTGATCTTAGCGAATTTATCTTGGGGTGCACTGCCAACTAGTTTTGATGGACTATTTGGTAAAACTAGATGAGGAAACTTTTGCTCTATGCTTGAATTTAAGTTATATAATTGATCGTATTCAGCATCAGATATTAATGGTGAATCATCGATATAATATGCTTTGTTGTAAAGGGCAAGATTTTCAGCAAGTTTTATCAATAAACTCTTAGCTTCAACTTCTGAAATATAGTTAATATCTTGTTTGATAAGTTTTGTATTATTTGACATTAATTTATAAACATTAAATTAAAATTATAAAAATATAGCTTTAATAATGCATTAAAAAGAAGAACGATAAGCTATAATCATCTATATTATAGATAATTATAGCTCACTAAGGCAAAATTGATTCTGTGTATTATTGTTTGTTATTTATTATGACAGGATTCATAGATGAACCGCCATTATGATGCTGATTTTGTTGTAATGCTTTAGAATGAGATTCTACGCAATTAAAGAAAGCATGTTGCTCATTTTTGAGTGACCAAAATCCACCCTCTTTAGTGCTACTGACATATTGAGCATCTTTACCGATTGATGAACAAAAATTTTGAGCTAGGGCTGTAGCTTCATGGAGAGGAGAATCTGTATGCTCAACTATAACACCTGCAGGGGTAAAGCTTATCAATTTAGGATGTGGTTTTGCACATGATGCAACTAAGAGACCCAAAACAGAGATTATAAAAAATAAACGCATAAAATTTTGCTTAAATTAAGTTATTAAGATTAACATATGAACTTAATCACATATAAAGTCAAGCTAAACTTTTATAAATAATTATTCTATAAATTCTGAAAGATGTATTTTTTTCTTGA
>JAKONF010000178.1 GCA_022702085.1 Rickettsiaceae bacterium
AAGGGAATGTACAAAGGTAGACCACCCTCAATTGATAGTGCTATAATAAAGCAGCACTTACTTGAGGGTAAAAGACCAACTGATATAGCTAGGGAAATGCGGATATCTAGAGGTATTATTTATAAAATTAAGGGGAAGATAAACAAGCAAGACAATATGATATAAAGAAACTTAAAGAGTTGATAAGTAAAAGACTTAACTTTCGAATTCAGAACAATTACATAAATGACAGATAAGAAGAAAAAACAAGTATCAGCCGATACAATTGTTAAAAGCAGTACTCCAAGTGATGCTTTGTTTAAAACTATTATGGAAGATGTGGTAGCTGCCAGAGAGTTTTTAGAACATTATCTGCCTAATAATTTAAAAGAACTTGTTGACCTGTCAACTGTTAGGATAGAGAAAGAATCATTTGTAGAAGATAATCTCAAAAGAGCCTTGAGTGATATCATATACTGTATAAAAAATAAAGAGGGAGAAGATGCTTACGCATATGTATTAATCGAGCAGCAAACTAAGCCAGACTATTTAATAGCTTTTAGATTATGGAAATACATGCTGCTACTGATTGATCGTTATGTCAAAAAGAATGGCATCGGCAATACTAGTAGTGCTAGCAGCAAATTAAAGTTTCCTTTAGTAATGCCTATTGTGTTCTATAATGGGACAAAGAAGTACAATGCACCATTAAACTTGTGGGACTTATTCTCAAATCCTGAATTAGCTAAGAGACTAATGACATCTGACTATAGATTGGTGGACTTACAGAGTATGAGTGATGATGAAATACAGCAAAAAGCTCATTTTGGCATGATTGAATACTTCATGAAGCATATTCAAACCAGAGACATCATAAAACTTTGGGCGGATTTTCTTGCAAGCTTTAAAGAGGCTGTTCTGCTTGATAAAGAAAGAGGTTAAATTTATATCAAACACTTACTATGGTATCAACTATGTTGTTATATAAAACTAAATAAATTTAATCTTAAGTTTTAGTTATTGCTTCTTGGGCAAAGAAATCACGTAACTTCGCGTTAGCGATAACAATAATTTTGCGACTCAAAGCAATAAAAGCTACCATTTTTTTCTTTCCATTCAAAATAAGATTATCGTAAAAAACTTTAAGTGATGAGTTTGAATTCCTAGCAGCCATAGCAGATAAAAATAATAATGGTTTTACCAAGCTTCTACCATAACCTGTACTCCTGTAACCTTTGTGTTTTCCACTATCATTGGCTTTAGGAGCAAGTCCGACAATGCTAGCTATTTGCTTACGATTGACATATCCTAACTCAGGAAGCAAAGCCATTAATTCATTAGCAACAACATCTTCAATACCTGGTATAGATTTTAGAATACGCTTTTTAGAATTTAGTGTATTATCTTTTTTTATCAGAGTTTCTATTTGATCAATAATATGTGCTTTCTGTTTTAATAAAGCATCTATGACAGATTGACAGCTCTCTTTAACTAAATTAATACTTGGAGATTTTAATCTATTTGTTTCTGCAACAATCATTTGTTTTAGATCGTTTCTACGTTGTACTAAAGCATAGAGAGTATGAGATTGTTCAGTCTTTGGAGAAAATAAATCTAATCTTGAGCATCGCTCAAATCCATACAAAGACAAAGCCTTAGCATCAAGAGCATCTGTTTTGCTCTTATTACCAAATGATTTAATAAAGTTTTTTACATTACGAGTATTGGCTCTGTGTACGGCAATATTATATTTACAGAGAGTAAGTAGTAATTGCATTTCATAACCGCCAGTAGCTTCAAGTATACACAAGGAATTTTTATCCAAATTAAAATCTTTCATGAATTTACTGATGCCAAGATCATTATTTTCATATTCTTTGATTTGTTTCTTTTTGTGGGTAGCAACTACAAAATTGAATTTACCTATGTCAATGCCAATAAAATTGTTATATTCTTTCATATGTATCTCGAGTTTTATATTTAGGATTGTAATCGGGAGAACTAAAAGTATCCCATTCAACTATTCAAACGTCTCGAGAGAAGGGGCTAGAGTACCATGATACCAACGGTTGACCAACCTACTCTGATACGATCGCTCATGCCCAAGAGAGACTATACTACATATTGGAGCCTCTCCTTTACTCTCTGAAAGTAATAGTATAAAATAATTTCTATTACTCTCTCATTTTACTTTATACCATAGTTTTAATTTACAACTCTGATGCCAAAGTGCCTGAAGATAAGCAGCAAGAGTTAAATAACTTAATACTAAATAATTTAAATAAATCAGATAGAAAAAATATTATGCGTACTATAGCTCAAAAATATATCGATGAAGGTAAGCAGGAAGATAAAAATGAAGGCATAGAGCAAGGAATACATCAGGGAAGACAAGAAGGAGAACAAATTGGCCTTGCCAAGGGCATCAAAAAGATAGCAGTCAATATGAAAAAGGTTTAGATTATCAGTTAATTGCTCAAATGACTGGCCTTAGATTAGAAGAAATAAACAAATTCAAAGGAATATAATGGCTAAAATGAATAGTTGTAATTTTTTCTGCATCTAGGCTTAAAACTGAATATTTATATTTTATGACTCCTAAGACACTCAATGAACAAGAAGCTCTGCTAAACTTTAGTGAGATTGCGGAAGAAGCTTACGTTTTAGTTAAAGCACCAAGATATCTAAAAGTTCATTTTCTAAAAAAAGCTCTCATCAGGATGATCTATAATACCTACCACATGTTTAAATCACTAAGTCATTTAGCGCAAGTAATCTTGCCTGGAATAATAAAAGATTTCTCATATTCTGCGCAATACCTGCAAACGCATTTAGATGATGTCTTAATAGAATGCGAAGGTGCCATAGTTATTGTGGAAAATAAAGATGGCAAGAGCATTGGCGTTTTGATACCTCTACAGCTATATAAAATGATGTTTCAATAAAAATAAAAACTGTTCTGCGAAGTAAAACTCTAAACAAATGAATTATTTCTTATCTGCCTGAGATGATAGCCACACGTTTATAGACACTATAAGTGAAATTATAAATACAATACCGTATGTAAAGAATATATTTATTTTATAGTCAAAAGAATTTTGCAGCACAACATTAATCATTCTAAACTAATAATAGGAATGATAGGTTTTGTACGGCTCTTGCCACTGCTTGCCAAAAGTGAGTATTTGTTATTTCCTCATTATTATCTATCTTTTTCATACAACCCCCTAAATTTCAATCATAATACTTTTGTCATTTGATATATTATATTAAACAATTATATTTTACCAGCTTAATTTTTGAATTTTATGCATTAAGCAAGCTTTGAGTAAACGTGCTGAAGTTACAATTGCTTTTTCGTCATTAGTGGATTCTGAGGGAAAGAAAAGATGGACATAATTTTGATGCTTATAAAACTTGATCTCAGCCGTATCTTCTATTGAAATTAACCTAGAGAAGTATAACCAGGCTGCTCTGATTTGTTTTGGCTAACTAATACAATAACTTTTATTTGTTCTATTAAAACAACTAACTAATCAGTAAATGAACTAAAAATTAGTATTTCTTTTTATATATACTTATAGTATAATTGAAACATATTATTTAACTAAAGGTATTATAGATGAAAAAAGATCGAGAATTATTAGATAGAACTTTAAATGTTATAGATCAAACATTAATAGATCAAAGATTGCCCGATGACATTTTAAATGCTATTGAAATCGGCAACAAAAATAAATTACCTATAGTACTATCAAATAAAAAAATAGATGATTCACAAGTATTATCGATATTAAAAGCTGTTGAACAACCTTTTATAATTAATCTTTGCCATAATAATATTACCGACTCTGGAGCTGCGATTTTAGCTAAATCTTCTAATCTTTACTTCAATTTAAAAAAGTATACTGCTGCTTTTTCTATGAACGAGGAAAACCAATATAATATGATATTTATTAGCAATAATCACTCAATAAGCAGTGAGTTCATAAGCCAATATTTACATAGTAACAAAAACTGTAATGATGAGATATTAAAGCAAGCTCCAAATTCATTTGCTATATCTGTAGGGGGTCCTCTGGATAGTTTCTTGGTAGATAATTTAAAATTAACAATTCAAAAGCAGCTATCAGAACACGATCAAGCCAACAATATCAAATCGCGCCACATAGTAATGCATGATACTAATCCTTGGTACAGTGTCGATAAAATTGATAAGTTATTACATCTAAAACTGGCTAATAACAAACAAATCAGCATAGTACATAGTATAGAGTTTGAGGAAAAAGAATTGCTAATTGATAATATCTCAGTAGCAGTAAAGGAGGTGATAGATAGTGGCAAAATAGCAGTGGTGCCATTACACATGCATGGTAATCACTATACGGCTTTGGTTATCAAAAAACAGACTGATAATATTTTGCAAATTATATATAACGATTCAAATGGTAATTCTTTGATGAGTGAGAAAAACTCAGGAGCTTTAATTAGAGCTATCTCTAAGGTAAATACAGAATTTACTTTAATAGATATATGCTTAAAGCAGCAATATAATGATGATGACTGCGGCCCATATACGATTGAGAATTTGGTTAAGCTAGCTATTACTGACACTAGTAATATGCATAAAAACCAGATACAAAAGTTATTGCAGATTGAAGATAGTAGCAATGGTAATGATGCATCATTTATTCGCATGCAACATGCTATCGAACTAGAGCAAACTTTTATTAATTCACCAATATGCAACATTAAAGATGATATGATGGATTTAGATGTTGAACATATCAATACAGCAGCTGGTCAAGAAAATTGTCTACATGAAATGGGATTTATGGGGATAATAAATGATTAGTAACACTTAGTAATAATTTTGTTCATAACATAATTTATCACTAATTAATACAGCAAAGATAATGCCAAATCTTAGAAAGATACTGCTTCACGAAGTAATTAAGATAAGAAATTATTAAATTATAAATACGGCTAAATAATTAACTACCTAATTATAATGCACTGTGCTGTTACAAATAGTACTATAAAATTATTTGCAGCACTAGTAAATAAAGGAACAAATATTGATCTTAAGAGTAGATATTAAGGTAATTCCTTAATCACAACTGTTAACTATAATTATCGGTGTTAATTACTATCTAAGATGCTCTTTTTTGGTTGTGACCTCATGTCTTATTCTATCTTTACTTTTAAAGTACATAAATTTTCTATGGCTGTAGTATATGTAGTATGCTAAGTAGACAACACTGTGATGCTTTTTCCTATGAAACCTATTGGGAATTCAAACTATGTAAATAATTTAAGTTCAGAAGAATGTATGATAGTAAAAAAATTTATCTTATAGGCTTCTTGAACTGTAAAAAAGTCATTTTTCATCAAACAACACTTTACTTTTGAAAATTATAAACTAAGTTCTAATTTTCAAATTTTACCTAAGACGATAAATATCTCACGGTAAAGTGTTAGGCAATCCAGAATCTACATCTAACTAAATTGTAAATCAAAGTAAGAATTACAAGAATTAAGTCGAGTTAAATTCATGTCTAATATCATTAAAAAATTTAAATAATAAACATACTAAAGTATTTTACAACTAATTTTGTATTACCATTTTAAACAAAGTTAATGTTTATATATTAAAATCTCTCACTAGTATTAATTATTATATTCGAATAAACTACAACTTTGAATTTGATAATCTAAAATTTTTCCTTCATATACTCAAAATCTTGATGTAAATGAAGGAATCCTGTTTCTTTATTAGCGACAAAATTATACTTCCAAGAATTTGAAGCATAATCTATAGGATTTGTACCTTCATTATCATCAATATTTGCTAATTCTAAATCGTAAATACACAACAAACTTATAATCTCGTAATCATTTTGCGCTGCTGCAATATGCAACATTGTTCGACCATCATGTTATTTTAATTTTTAAAATGGTATTTTTCCTCCTGCATAATCGCTAAGTGAGCTATTGGGTTTTCATTAACATCTTTGAATTAATTCTAAATTTTTCTTTAATATTATTTTAATCGCACAAAAATTTTCTCTTATTATTGCTAACTGAAGCACATTCATGATCTACTTCTTGTATTGATTCATGATAATTTGTAAGTAAGTATTTCAGTAGTATTGTTGAGTTACTGTTATTTTTTATATGAATTAATAAATGGAAAATTGCTTGCTACGTGATTCTCTTGAACTGCTATGTGTAATGCAGTATCCCCTTCGTTAGCTATATCTGGTATTTTATCTAATATAAGTCTAATCATCTTATGATCATTCAGCAGTCATGATGAATGAAATATATTCCATTTATTTACATCTTTTGATTAAGCTCAATTAATAGCTTAATAGTTTCTATATTGCTATAAGTAGATGATGAAGCTGCATACAGTAGTGCTGTATACCATTGCTCATCTCTTTCATGAATCAGGTCAGGATTCTTGAAAGTTAAAAGATCTACTTAGTAGATTTAAAATATTAGCAGCCTCAATTAAGTTCCTTGAATCAATATTCTGATATATCAAAGACTTGATTAATCTTAGTAACGAGACATATTCTTCAATATAAAAATCTTTTTTCTTTCTTTTTGTCATAAAACATAAATTTTATAAAAATACTATACATTTGTATGATATTTGAAGATAGTCAAATTATTTAGCTATATCTTATCAATTATTGTTGCTTTGCAGATAAAAACACAATTAATTCTTGATAACTAATGAAAAAATGCTTTATGATCGTAATAACATTGAAGAGCGAATAATAATATTATTGGCCCATAATTTGCAATTTAAAAATTTTAATTGAATATTAAATATGAAGTTAACTTATTCAACACAAAATAATAAACTACGAGCTCATATAGATGGTGGTTCTATGTCTGAACATATTAATCATACAAGAGAAATGGTTCTTAATGATATTATAAAATTGTTAAAAAATAAACCCATTGAATGTTTTGATATAAGTTACAGTAGTTTAACTAATGAAGAAGCCTCAATTATCATTGATCCTTTGAGCAAAAACAGTCATATAATAGATATAGATATAAGCAATAATTCTTTAGATCATAATATAGCAAAAGCTATTTATGAAAATTTTATAAACCATAAAAAGCTTAAAAAAATAAACATTTCTGATAACTATATAGGAGATGAAGGAATAATATCTATGTCAAAATTAATATATTCCAATAAGACAATAACAGCTCTGCATATCAGCAATATTGGCATAAGTTGTGACGGAATAGCAGCACTTAGCAACGCTGTTAACCTAAAGAAATTGACTTTAAGTGGTAACAAGATATCAACCAAAGGAATAAATATTATTGCTAACAACTTATTGAAAGATAATAGAGCATTGATTAAGTTAGATCTAAGCAACAATATAATAGGTGATGAAGATGTAAAGTTACTATTTGAAGTTTTAATTAACAACGATACTATGAAAAAACTCATTTTGTATAATAATAATATAACAAATAAAGGAGCATATAATATTGCTGATTTTCTGTCGATAAATAGTGTTATAGAAAAATTACCTTTATATAGTAATAAAATAGGAAATGTTGGAGGAGAAGCTATACTCAAAGCTTTAACTTATAATAAAAATATATTAAGCATCAATCTTATATGTAATAATATATCAGATCATAATATCATATTGAGTGTTAATAAGATAACTAAAGAAAATATGAGTAGAAAATACAAATCAAAGATAAATAGCTTAATAGGTGAAGATGTTGAGTATAAAAATGATAAAAATTCACAATATGTTCAAGTAGAAACTATAGGAGATAATTGTTCTTTTAAGTATGGGGAAGTATTAGATTCTTTTGAATAAAGTATATTTTTTATTTCGCCATTATATTATGCATTAATACAGTCTGATAATTTTAAGTCAGTGAAATAACTTTTCATAAATATTGACAAGAAGCTATGGTTTATTGAATTAAAGTTGTAATCTTTAAACTAATAATGTTTATACGAATAAAACAGCAAATTTCTATAAGGAATTCATGAGTAGAACAAAAATATCAGAATTAGAGTTTGATGTAGCGGAAAGCAATATTATTAAAGAAAATTACACCATCAACACTCAAGATGAGATTGGTAATACTGCCATGCACCGTGCTGTTATAAATGGTGATGTAGAACTAGTTGCAGCATTAATAGGTAAAGGAGCAAAAATCAATCTTAAGAATAAATGGGGACATACTTCCTTAATCATAGCTGTTAATTATAATTATAACAATATTATAAAATTGTTAATTCAGAACGGAGCCGAAGTCAATGTTGTAGACAATATTCACTGGAGTCCTTTACTGTTAGCTATTGATAATAATAATCTATGCGCCATGCAACTATTACTTTTGGCACAAGCTAATGTCAATGCTGTAGATAGATATGGACAAACTCCTATACACGTAGCAATCAGGAAAGGTAGTATAGATGCTATTAAATTTATATTGAGTGTAGAAGAAGCTAATGTTAATGCTAAAAATCAATACGGACAAACTCCTGTGCACATAGCAGCTGAGAACAATGATGTAGAGGCTGTTAAAGTTTTAGTATTTACTACAAAAGTAGATATTAATATTAAAGATAAATGGGGTAATACTCCTCTACATATAGCAACTGAAAGAGGCCATATAGATAATATTAAAACTTTAATTACTAACAAAGCAGTTGATATTAATACTCAAAATGAATATGGCAAGACCTCTTTGCAATTAGCTACTGAGAATGGTAACATAGAAGCTGTCAAAGCATTGCTTCATATCAAGGGAATAAATGTTAATGCTGTAGATAAACATGGACATACTGCTTTAGACATAGCTACCATGGGTGGTTATCTTGACATATCTTTTATTCTAATAGAAAAAGGAACGAACATTAATAAGAAAATGCTTGATGAGCAACTTTATAAGAAATTGGGCATAGAAGAATTAATAAAGTTAGCACTCGTAATACATACATTATTTGCCAAAGATATAAAAAAAGAATATTACAAGCATACTTGTTCACTCCAAGATCATTTAAAGCAAACCTTCAATTTTCAATATAATTCAGTTAAAGAACATAATGAAGATGAAGAGTATTCAAAGAGCAAACAAAAATTTTATCAGCATTGTATTGTATCTAATAATTTGTTCAAAAATTTGTTTATCAATAACATGACAAAGTCGGTAAAACAAGGGCCTGCAGCAGTTCATAAACTGCTTAGGCTGATACATGATAACGCAGACCACAATAAATTGTTTGATATAATAATACCTGACCATGGTCTGAATATTACTTTAGCTGAAAAAATAATATCAAATTCAAAGTTAGAAACTTTAATCTCATATAATGAATTTGAAAAATCAGTAAGAGTATTATCACTGAAAACAACAATTTTATTAACATTAGTAATGAATGATAAGATCAAACTAACTCAAAAACAACAATTAATGTTACCAAATGAATTATTAGCTAGGCTGAATAAAATATTAGATCTAGTTTATGAATGTGGAATAACTACAACTGACTTAAAACAACAAGAAAATTTAAAGTTTAATGAAATAATTAAGAAAAAAAATGCAGATCTCAATGATTATTCGATAGAGGTTACTGGGGAGGACAGAGAAACTGGATACTCAGAAGAAACAGGTGAATATCACAATGATTACTCAATAAATACTACTGGAGAAGCTGGATACTCAGAAGAAAAAAATGAATATCATAATGATTACTCGATAAATACTACTGGAGAGAATAGTTACTTAACTTAATTTCATGTATTTGATTGCGCTTTAATAAAACTCTTGCTAATAACTCGCTTGGTGGTTAATTTTGTTAGCTCTGTATTGTCTTCTGTTATCATTAAGGATTTTTTTTCATTTTTACCATATAAGTTAATTAAACATAGAGTTTATCACTTCTTCTTTTGTTAATTATTAAAGACTCTCTTTGTTCGATCTCACCTCTGATTATAGGCGAGAAATAGATTAGTATTAATATTTTACAATAGGCTTTGATGTCTATTGTATTGTCATTTTGTTATCCACTCTTGCTTTCTTAGCTTTACTTCTCTTTTGAGCAAGTTTAATGAATAATAAAGCAATTGAGTCACAAAATGAAAGTGAAAAAACTGCTCTGCATTTATGGAAATTAATGATACAATAATTTAATATATTATATGATCACATAGTAATTCAAGAGCAAGTAATTTCACTTCTGAATTATGGCTTTGATTATTTCTGTTTGTGTAACATCAAGCTGGTTCTTTGCATGTTCTACATTACTAGTATCTTCTTTCACTTAAATTGTTCATCGTGCATGCTAGAGCTACACTTAAGTACTTAAAACCATAATTATTTACGGCATCAGCTATTCAAGGTTTAGCTTTAAGGATTAATTTTATAGTACCCCTTAAAACCGCGAAATGTAAAGCATTATAGCCATTTTGCTCTACCATATTGATTAGGTCAGGTTTAATATTTAATAACTTAAGCGCCAATTAACTGTAGCCATTTGCAGTTTTAGTGTGTAATACATGTCTATTACATCTATTAATTTGGGGTTATGTTATAAAAATAGTTTTACTCTTTCTTCTTTGTTACAATAAGCAGCTTCATGCACCACTAACCAATTATTATTGTCTAGTATATTAATAAGCTCTTTGAAGAATTATTTTTATCTGATATATAAATCAGATCAGGTTCTGCTGACAGTAACAGTTTTATTGTCTGCTCACCACCTAATACTGCGTAATGTAAGGCTGTAGCTTCATTATTATCTACCACCAGATCATTTTATTAATTAATGACTTTATTATGTTGTTCTGACCTCTTAATGCTGCTAGGTGTAAAGTAGTACCTCCGTCTTTATCAACTTTAGATGTTATATCCTCTTTATTTATAACATTTATTATATTCAAGGCCAAAGATTCGTTACCTTCTTTTATCGCTGTTATCAATTCTTTTAATATATTTAGTAGTTATCTTAAAAAATGGTAAATAATATGGAAATATATTATATTTTTTGAAATGGCAAGATGGAAATATTTAATATAGAGCATAAAATATATTTGAGATATCTTGCTTAGTTTTAGATGGCCGTCCAGCATTTAGCATCTTCATACTATTTCCCTAATTTCTGTTACTATATTAGTTATTTCTTTTATGGCCTCACTACTGCTACCAACATCAAAGACAGTTTTACCAATTGCCGCTGATTGAGCATAGGCAACTCTTTGGCAAGTATAACTTTTTAGTA
>JAKONF010000190.1 GCA_022702085.1 Rickettsiaceae bacterium
CTAAATTGAGCAAGTTCTAATTTTACCGACCCTGCTACTTGTTTCATCGCTTTGATTTGCGCGGCAGATCCTACCCTACTAACAGAAATACCAACGTTAACCGCTGGACGAATTCCTTTGTAAAACAATTCACTTTCTAAAAATATTTGACCATCAGTAATAGAAATTACGTTAGTAGGAATATAAGCAGATACGTCGCCAGCTTGAGTTTCAATGATTGGCAAAGCAGTAAGTGAGCCCGCCCCATGACTATCAGCCATTTTAGCAGCCCTCTCAAGCAGCCTTGAATGTAAATAGAAGACGTCACCTGGATAAGCTTCTCTGCCAGGTGGTCTTCTAAGTAATAGGGAAATCTGACGGTACGCCACTGCATGCTTGCTCAAATCATCATAAATAATCAGTGCATGCATACCATTATCACGAAAATATTCACCCATGCTACAACCAGTATAAGGAGCCAAAAACTGTAAAGGCGCGGGATCAGAAGCCGTTGCAGCAACCACTGTGGTATATTCCATGGCTCCGGCTTCTTCCAATTTTTTGACTACTTGCGCAACCGTTGAACGTTTCTGACCAATCGCTACGTAAATACAATATATTTTATCATTCTCATTATCAGCCTGATGAGCAAATTTTTGGTTAATTATCGTATCAATAGCAATAGCAGTTTTACCAGTCTGCCTGTCACCAATGATCAATTCTCTTTGACCTCTACCAATCGGAATTAAGATATCAATAGCTTTAATACCTGTTTGCATAGGTTCATGTACACTTTTACGCTCAATGATGCCTGGAGCTTTGATCTCTATTTTTCTAGATTCACTAGCTTCAATTTTACCTTTACCATCTATTGGATTACCAAGACCATCTACAACTCTACCGAGTACCCCTTTACCAATTGGCACTTGCAAGATATTACCGCTACGTTTAACGCTATCTCCCTGGTGAACTAGATTATCATCACCCATAATCACAATACCTACAGTATCTAACTCTAAATTTAAAGCTAAACCTTTAACTCCTGAAGAAAATTCAACCATCTCGCCAGCTTGCACATTATTGAGGCCATAAACTTTAGCAATACCGTCTCCTACAGTTATTACTTCACCTGTTTCTTGGCTTTGAGATAATTCACCAATATTTGTGATTTCTTTTTTTAAAATTTCAGAAATTTCTCCAGCTGCTAATTTCATCTACTACTACTCCTCTAAAGAAATGTTTTTTACTTGTTGATTAATTTTTTTAAGTGCTTGAGCAATTGATAAATCAATTAATTTACTATCATATGCTATTTTTATTCCACCAATCAATGATTGATCTTCCTTGAATCTAGGTGCTATGGTGAGGTTTAGACCCTTCTCTAATTGCTTTACTAAATATTTCTTTTCTTCGTTTGATAAAGTTTTAGCTGAAAATATTTCTACGTCTTTGATAAGCCTTTTTTCGTTTAGCATATTCTCATAGCAATTAATGATATCTGCCAATAAATTTAATCTTTTATTACGCACTAGTAATGATAAAAATGCCTGAATTAATGGTCCTAACTTTCTTTCTACAATAATTGATTTTATTATCTCTATTTTTGAGCTTTTACTTTTTATCGGTGAATTGATTATATGTTTAAGATCATCATTACTTTGAATAACCTGATTAATAATTTTAAGTTCTTGCAAAATTTTATCTTGATCTTTTGCTGAAGAAAGACCTGCCAGCATTGCTATAGTGTAATTTCTAATGACCTGCAAATTTTGCATATTTAACTTAATTTTTTTTCATATTTTAATGATATATTTTAAACTAGATTTAAGCGTGTTTGGCAAGTAAATAATTCACAAATGACTAATATTTATTTACTATAAAATCTATTATTTTTTAAATAAAGAAAACTTATAGTTAAGATTATAATTAATAATTCTAAAAATCCAAATAATATTTGAATTTTGCCGGTAGATTTCCAAAGTAAAATACAAAGTAGCGGTGTAGAGGAGGAGAAGATCATAGCTCCTAATGAATGACTTAAACTATAAAGTCTCATCCTATTTTCAGTAGCAAACATTGATTGGATGATGATTTGCAAAGGTACCACGTAAAAAGGTAATAGTACTGTAAGTATCAGCGGAAAACTTAGTACTATGTTGTGAGTTGAATATCGTAAAATAGTAATGGTAATGAATGACAAGCTCAAAAAAAGGGAATTTATTATTTGTCGAGTCGGATTTATTTTATCAGCTAAATACCCAGATATCAACGAACATAAGCCATAGGTGGCGATAAGGTACATGTTGATTGTTGATAATTGCTGCTGACTAATAACTCCTATTACTTTAAAATTAAAGCTACTCCAAAATATTATTAAAAAATGATAAATACCTCCGCAGATGCCATTAATGATAGTGCCAAGTACAAACGGTGTTTTATTTGATTTTATTAAATCTAGCAATTTAACTTGAGAATTTTTATTTATAATTTTATTTTGAACATTCAAAAATTCCTCACTTTCTTGCAGAAAATGACGAAAATAAATTATTATCCAGCCGCAAAAACTACCAAGTAAAAAATTTATACGCCATAGTTCAAAAGTTTTTTCCCCTAATATAGCTTGGTATTTATTAGCGTAGTAGAAACTAAAAGCTGCAAGTATTGCGCCCCCTTGGCTACAGCTTGAGACAACTCCACCCAAAAAATTTTTATTTGCTTCAGAAGATTTTTCTCTCACATAAATCTTAATAGCATCCGCCTCACCACTCAAACTCATAATGAATAAAATTCGGCAAAAAAGTAAGCCAATACTAGCTAAAATTCCTATATTGCTGTAGGAAGGTAAAAAACAAAAAGCACCAGTAGCTAATGTTCCTATGAATGAAGAAATTTTTATGCAAAATCCTCTACCATATTTATCACCAATAGTGCCAAAAATTATTGATCCCAAGGGCCTAAATATTACAGCAATGCTAAAGATTAAAAAAAATTTCAGCAATTGTTCTTCATGCGATTCTGGTGGCATAAATTCTTTAGCTAAAATAGAAGCTGATAAACCAAAAAGTGCATAATCATAATATCTGACAATCGTAGTAAAAAATGCAATAAAGATGGCATAACGTCTCATTATATTTGCTTTAGAGTTCATTGGCTGGTATCATATATTCAATTAAATATAATTAAAATCAATATTAATCAATGATTGGTAATTTATGATTGGTAAAATTAGCGGTAGAGTTGATTCCACGTTTGAAGATCATGTCATTATAGATGTTAATGGAGTTGGTTACTTGGTTTACGTATCAGCAATGACCATTCACAAACTAGATACCAACAATAATTGTCAGTTATTTATCAATACTCATGTGAGAGAAGATCATATCCATCTTTATGGTTTTTTATCATTAGAAGAAAAAAGTTTTTTTAATCTTTTGCAAACTGTTGGTGGCATTGGTGCTAAAATGGCAATGACTATTTTATCTTTTCTTACTCCTGAAAAAATTCAAATAGCAGTTAGCACCAAAGATAAAGATGCTTTTAGATCTATCTCTGGAGTAGGACCCAAGATGGCTGAGAGAATTTTAATAGAACTCAAAGATAAAGTTTCAGGTCACGCCGCAGCTTTAAGTAATGAATTGAGATTAGGCAACGCAAGTTACAACGCACCGCCAAGCATTACGCAGGATGCAATTGCAGCCTTAATCAGTTTAGGTATCAATAGAGCGCAAGCTTATAATTCGGTTTCGAGCTTAGTTGCTCAAAATCCCAACATAACTATTAATGAATTAATTAAACAAGCTTTACAAAATAGAGTAGAATGATGCATAAAGATATCCTATCAGGTGAAGAACTTCCCGATGAACATCAAGAATCTTCATTGAGACCTAGTTATTTACAGGAGTTTGTCGGTCAAGAACAGATCAAAGCTAACTTGCTAGTATTTATTAAAGCAGCTAGAAGTCGCGGCGAGCCTCTAGATCATACGTTATTTTATGGCCCACCAGGTCTTGGTAAAACTACGCTTGCCCAAATAGTTGCTAAAGAAATGGGCGTGAATTTTAAAACTACCTCAGGACCTGCTCTAACTAAAGCTGCTGATCTTGCTGCTATACTTACTAATTTAGGGCCTGGCGACGTGTTATTTATCGATGAAATTCATCGCCTTAGTATTAGTATTGAGGAAATTTTATATTCAGCTTTAGAAGATTTTACTCTAGATATTATTATTGGTGAAGGACCGGCGGCTAGAACTGTAAAGATTAATTTACAGCCTTTTACCCTAGTTGGCGCAACTACCAGACTTGGACTACTAAGCAATCCATTGAGAGATAGATTTGGCATTCCGCTCCGTTTGAGCTTTTATAGCATCGATGAATTAAAAAAGGTAATCTCTAGGGCAGCAGATTTATTACATGTAATCCTACCTGACGATGCTACAGAAGAAGTAGCTAGCAGGTCTAGAGGTACGCCCCGCATTGCTTTAAGATTGCTCAAGCGCGTTAGAGATTTTGCTTCTGTAGACAATGCTAGCGTTGTTAGCAAAAAAATCGCTAATACTGCTCTTAACCGCCTGGAAGTAGATAATGTTGGTTTGGATAGTAATGATCACCGCTACTTGAAATTTATAGCTGATAATTATAATGGTGGGCCCGTTGGCGTAGAAACTATTGCTGCTGCGCTTTCTGAACAACGCGACGCCATTGAAGATACTATAGAGCCATATTTAATACAAATTGGTCTTTTGCAACGCACGCCTCGTGGTAGAGTAATTACTGGTAGTGCTTTTGAGCATTTAGGCTTACCAAAACCAGCATTGAAGCAAGAGATGTCATATATATTTCATAACGAAATAGAGTAAGTTACATACTCATTTTACGATTTTTATTACTTTGTTTTTCTTTCACGACAGGAGTAGATGGTGCAGTAATACTATTTGAGCTAAAACTTTTGCTTCTCTCTATGTTGTTATTCGACTTTTCTCTTGTTTTGTCAGCTTTGCTTTGCTCAGCTCTGGCTTTTTCTTCTGATAATTTAACATAACTTAAGTTATTATCAGAATTCCCAGATACTACTTTATCTAAACGTTTTTGTGTTTCAGTAAAGTTACCTACTAAATCAAAGTCTTGGCCTACATTTTCTCCTTTTACTTCAGTATGTCTTGATTTGCCAATTAAAGGAGCTTTTTTAAAAATAACGTCTTGTTGCTTTTTTTCATTAGATGTATTTCCTGATTGCCATGAACTTTGTTTTTCTAATGAGTTATTCACTTCTAATTTAGGTTTTGCTTGAGTTAATGAATTACCTGTACTGGTAAGTCTTGTAGCTTGTACTTGAGCAGTTATCGCATCTCTTGTCTTTTGTTCATTATCTGTAATCATTCCTGACTCAGAGATAAAATTAACAGCATCACCTTTGTTAACACCTATTTTTATCTCACTTACCCCCTCTCCTACTTTAGCTTTGTTATTTTGATTACTATTTATATCAGGTATCCCACTAGCATATAGGTCATTTGGTACTTCTCCATTTACCCAAGGAGTTTTGGTATTTTCATTTTTCATCAGTTTTTGATTTCCAATTACCGGAGAGCCTTCTTTGCGCGCATCAATAAATTTATTAGGACTTTTTGTTGCTGGTTGCCATGAATTTTTAGTCTCACCTGTCTTATTCTTTACCGCTTCAGTACTTTGTTCAATATTTTCTCTTTGCGAAGATATTTTAATATTTTGCTTGAACTTTTTCGCATCTATCCAAGCTTCCTTTTTAAGATCTGTTTTGTTATAAGATTCACTTGTAATTCTATTCTCATTGAGGTCATTTGTAATTTTATTAACTGGCTCTTTTGCTCCTGTTATTTTATTTTTAACTTGCTCAACAAAATCGCTAATTTTACTCCAAATACTCTTTTGCGCTGATACTTGCTCAATAATTTCAGTCTTTTCTTGTTGAATTATCTTTTCCGAGCTTCCTTTGTCTTGAACTAAATTTTGTTCTACTAAGACCGAAGGTGTTATTATTGTATCTTTAGCTAAAGGCTTCTCTTTGATTTCTACTTCTTTAGATATATCTATAGCTAAACCATTATTTTTGGCGATGGACTGCATCATCTCCTTGTATTTACCTTGAGTAACTGGCAAAGTATATCTCTCACCTTGATGTTCAATATAACAGGCAGCATCATCACCTTTATCCATGAATTTTACAGGCTGCGGAGTACTCATTTCAGTTAATTTGCCTTGTTTGTCATAATGAGCAGTAAAATATACAGCTTTATCTTCAGCTATATTATTGCCATCTTTATCTTTAACAGCAAGAGCTAGATGTAATGGTCCTTCAGCTTTAAGACTAACTGGAAAATCAATAGTACGGTAGCTATTAATTTTTACAGATTTACCATCATTATCTATTTCTAATGCAATGCTTTTTGAAGTTTCTTTTAAAGTACAAATCTCTTCACCATTAGCATTTTCAACAATTTTTGATTTTGTCTCTAACTCTTGCTTATCCCATTCAAGATTTTGCATTCTAGCTTTGACTTCAGGATTATCCAAAACTGATTTATAACCTTTGATTTCAGCCTCTTCAAATTTAACTTTTAGAGCTTTATCTGCAAATAATTTTTGTGCATTGTCTTTATCATTAAGATAATTTTTTAGGTCTTCTCTATTTAAATCTTTGTTTGAATCTTTGTCGGGAGCATTATCTTTAAACCAATCACTTAAAATTGCGAGTTGTTTATTTAATACATCTTCTCTTATTGATTTAGTTATTAAATCAGTTTCATCTTTTTGATTACCAAAAACTATAAAATCTTGGGCTATCTTTTTATCTTCTTTGTCTGTTTTACTCATAAATCCTTGTGAAAATATTTTATTTTATAATTACATACCCTTGTTCATTCCTGTTTTTACTTTAAATTTTGATAAAGAATCTATTATTACATCCTCAGCCTTATTTATTAAATGTTTAGTGTTTTTTCTGACTTCATTTATGACTTTGGATTCTTGCTGCTTGCCCTCTTTTTGGATATTTTGCTTCGCATGTTCTTGCTCTTTTGCTAATTCAGCAGTTCTTTGATTTTCAGCAATTTTATTAACTTTGGCTTTTCTCTGTCCTGGTTCTTGTTTTTCTCTATGTTCTGGAATATATTGTTGTTCAAGATCAGCTCTTTCTTTTGCCGTTGCTTTTCCTTGTTCTGTTGATGGATCGACAAAATTACCTGCAGCTGATGCGGCTTCACCTGCTTTGCCAACTGCTCCACCAA
>JAKONF010000022.1 GCA_022702085.1 Rickettsiaceae bacterium
CTTGCAGTAGGACCACAAATTAATATAGCTTTAGGCATAATTTAATGATCTCCGCTCTCAAATTTTAAATCATAACTTTCTATCAATTTTGTTAAATTATTAAGTAATATATTTAAGCCATTTTCAGACTTTGATTCGGCTCTGGCAATAAGGTAAGCTCCAGTATTTGAAGCACGTAACAGCCACCAGCCATTTTCATTACTTACCCTCACGCCATCTATGTTTGTAAAATCAATTTTCTGCTCTTTGAGCTGTTGTTTTATCTGCTCAATTATAATAAATTTTTCCTCGTCTTTAGCTTTAATCTTTAATTCAGCTGTATTAAACAAAATAGGAAGTGAAGATATCATTTTGTCTAAATTATCACTAGAACGTGACATCAAATCTATAAATCTCAAGGCTGCATAAATACCATCATCATAGCCGTTATCTCTAAAAAAAATATGGCCACTCATTTCGCCAGCTAAAATAGCCTTTGTTTCAACCATTTTATTTTTGATCCATGAGTGACCTGTCTTCCACATTAAAGGTACTCCACCATAATTTTCAACCTCGTTAAATAAAATGTTACTGGTTTTAACATCAGCAATAATTGTAGCACCTGGATTATTAGCTAAAATATCTTTAGCAAAGAAGCATAATAATTGATCGCTGGTAACAATTTTTCCAGAACCTGACACAATGCCAACCCGGTCAGCATCACCATCAAAAGCAATGCCAAAATCACAATTTTGTTTTTTTGCTAATGAGATTAACTGCTCAAGATTCTTAGGAACGCTAGGGTCAGGATGATGATTAGGGAAGTTACCATCAATTTCGCTATTTATTGAAAAGTTTTTGTTAGGCAATATTTCTTTCAATATTTTAGTTATCTTACTGCCAGCACCATTGGCAGGATCCCAAGCCACTTTTAGTTTGGGATTGATCGTAAGTCCTTTGATAATTTTTTGCACATATTCATGATTAAGATCAATTTCAGAGGGTAAGATATGGCACGTAATTGAGACATCAACTATTTGAACAGCTCGCATTAGCTCCTGAATTTGTTGATCAAAAAAAGACTTACCATTGGCGATCATCTTGAAGCCATTATCATCTTTGGGATTATGTGAACCCGTAATCATGATGCTCGCTGCGGGCTTAAATTTCTGATCAGCAAAATATAGCAATGGCGTTGGTACCAACCCCACCGAAATAACTTCTGCTCCAGCATGCGTAATACCACCAACAATTCCTCTATATAATTCAGGTGAACTCAGGCGCCCATCTCTACCAACGCATATTTTGTTATTTTCTTCTTGTAAAACCATTTTGGCAAAACAAAAACCAATTTTATAAGCATTTTCATAGTTAAGATCAATAGGGCTATTACCCCTGATATCGTAAGCCCGAAAAATAGCTGAATTTATCATATAAAACTACTTGCATTCGCGTTAAAAAAGATCTATGCCTTCAGTTAACATGATGATTCCTAAATTGCAAGTTAAATGAATAAAATACTAGCATTTGATACCTCTAATAATAGTTGTTCAGTGGCGATTTCCTATGGGCAAAATATAGTAGCTTACGTCGAAGAATTGAGACCATCAATGCAAGCAGAGAGGCTTATTTCAATGATAGAAGAGGTGTTATTAGAGGCTAAGTTAGAATATCGTGATTTAGATTATCTAGCACTAACCAAAGGCCCAGGGAGTTTTACTGGCATACGTATAGGGCTTGCTGCTGCTAAAGGAATTTTATTAGCTTCTGGTATTAAGGGATTAGCGGTTACTAATTTTGAAATTGCTTATTATAGAGCAAGAGCGCAAATAGCAAATTACGATAAAATCTATACATTCATCAATGCTTTTAAAAATCAATTATATATGCAAGTATTTGATAAAAAAAGTATCATTGTAGAGCCGGCACTAGTTGATTTTGATCAGGCTATAAATATTTTAAATTCAGAAGATAGAAATATCATATGCACAGGTAGTGGTCTTGAATTAATTTATCAAAAAGTAAAAGATAATGTTAATGTAATATTTTTACCTAGATTTTCTCGCATTAAAGCCATACATATTTGCCGTTACGCAAATGATTTAATAGCGCAAGATAAATTAGATAATATTTCAATGCAAAATCACTCAATGGAGCCTCTCTATATTAGGCCTCCTGATGCTAAAGTAAGTCAGTAAAAATTTATGAAATAATAAAATGAATATTTATTTAATTAAATACTACTTTTTACTGGACTTAAAAATACAATAATTATATAAGTTTTAAATATTTCCTACCAAAGGGCCTGTAGTTCAGTTGGTTAGAACACACCGCTCATAACGGTGTTGTCGCAGGTTCAAGTCCTGCCGGGCCCACCAATGCTCATAATTTAAATATTCATGATCAGTACTAAGACCCTATTCTCATATTTATTCAGAACTTATTGTAATTATTTTTTATTTATTTCATTTTTATTGAGTAGTATTTTATTGCTATCAAATATTTTTGATAATCTACAACGCTTTAAAGCAGTTCACATACCTACTCAAGTTTTTTGGTCTATGGTGTTTTATAAATTACCATATTTAATGGCTGAGATAAGTCCGCTCATTGGTTTTATAAGTATGTTATTTTTTCTCCGTAAGCTCACTAGTCACAATGAATTGATCATAATTTTTTGCAATGGTATTTCTGTTTGGAAAGTAGTGTCTGCACCAATATTAGCATCTTTTTTATTTGGAGCTTTTATAACTTGGATAATAAGTCCTATTGGAGCATATGGCCTCAACAAATATGAAATAGTCGAAGCTGAATTGTTAAAAAAGAAACAAAATGAAGTGTTAATTTCAGCTACTGGAATTTTACTCTTTGGAGAATATGAAGATAATAATTACATAATTAAAGCTAAAAGCATAAATTTAAAAACTGCTGAATTAAAAGAGATAGTTTGTTTATTTATCAATCAAAACAATAAGTTTATTAAAAGAATTGATGCTCGTAGAGCTTTGTTAAAGAATAACAAATTTGAATTATTAGAAGCAACAGAACACACCGACAAAGCAACCAATAAATTTAGGTCATTGATAATTAATACTAATCTAAGAATAGAAGATTTTGCTAACAAATTCATTTTGCCAGAAAAAACTAGTATTTGGGAATTGAGTAAATCAATTAGAAGAATGATGAGTTTAGGTTTGCCTACATTAAATCATCAAATCTACTATTATAAGCAAATATCTAAACCATTGCTTATGTGCGCTAATGTTATTCTGGCAGCTTGCTTTTTTAGTGTTAATTTACGTAACAACTCACAGAATAAAATTTTTGTTGGCGGAATACTTGTTGGATTTATCATCTACTCAATAATAGAAGTACTTGCTAAATTACTAGTTTTTGGAGGGATTGCTCCTGTAATTTCAATTTCGTTGCCAATTTCATTATTAATATTCATCAGTAGTTTTATAATTCTAAATATACATACATAAGATTTTAAATTTTTATATAATTCACATAAAAATTACTCGCTAACTTCACAAAATAAGGTAGTATATTTTACAAATTTCAATTGTTTTAAGAATATGAGCAAAACATTATCCAGGCTACTTGGCCTCTTTTCATCCGATATGGCCATTGACCTCGGAACAGCTAATACTTTAGTCTATGTTAAAGGTAAGGGCATTGTTTTAAATGAACCATCAGTAATTGCATTGATTAAAGTTAATGGCGGCTCCAAGCAGCCATACGCATATGGACGTAATGCAGATGGAATGCGTGGACGCACGCCTCCGGATATAGAAACCATAAGACCTTTAAAAGACGGTGTTATTGCTGATTTCACAGCCTCTAAACTTATGATTAAACATTTTATAAAAACTGTTCATAATCGCCGTACCTTCACAGGCCCTATGATTCTGGTCTGCGTGCCTTCTGGCTCTACTCCCGTGGAACGTAGAGCTATTCAAGAAGCTGCCGAAAATGCAGGAGCTAGAGAAGTTTTCTTAATTGAAGAACCAATGGCAGCAGCAATTGGTGCAGGCCTGCCGGTAACTGAGGCTACAGGTTCAATGATTGTTGATATTGGTGGAGGTACTACTGAAGTTGCTATTTTGTCTCTGGGAGGTATTGTTTATGCAAGATCAGTTAGGGTTGGTGGTGATAAGATGGATGAGTCAATTATTTCATATATCAGAAGGCATTATAATCTATTAATAGGAGATACCACTGCTGAAAAGATAAAAAAAGAAATAGGTGCAGCATATATAGATCCTGAGGCTGAGCTTAGAATGATGGAAATTAAAGGCAGAGATCTAATACACGGCATTCCTAAAGAGATGCAACTAAGCGAGCAACAAATAGTTGATAGTTTAGTCGAGCCGGTAAGTCAGATTGTAGAAGCAGTAAAAATTGTTTTGGAATGCACTCCACCAGAATTATCCTCAGATATAGTAGACAAAGGGATCATACTCACAGGTGGCGGCGCATTGCTAAGAAATTTAGATCACGTCTTGCGGGAGGCCACGAAATTGCCAGTCTCGGTGGCTGAACAACCTTTATCTTGCGTAGCTTTAGGTACTGGTAGAGTTCTTGAAGAATTTGATAGATTAAAGCATGTGTTATTTAAGCAAGAATAGTTATATCCATGCCTACAAGTAGAATCTTGGATAAACATTATGAATTTAAGAGAATATTGATAAAATTCTTAAGAAAATCAATAGTTATGATATTGATGATTATATCATTAAGCTTAGTTTATTTGAGTTCTTCATTTTCTAAAAAAATATCTAGTATTAATATGGAAATAATCGGGCCATTTTTGATTGGTGGCTCAGCTATTAATGATTTTTTAGCAGGTACTTTATTTTACATACCAAAAAAAATAGTTACCATGCAAAATATGCAGGAACAAAATGAGATTTTAAAAAATGAGTTGTTGAAGCTAAAAATTGACGTCCGTAGTCTTCAGCTAGTTACCAGTGAAAATCAGTATTTAAAAAAATTATTAAACGTAGTTGACGATGAAAAATTTGACAATGTAAGTACGAAGCTAATCAGCGTAGTGAATACTCCTTTTGGTAGTACTGCATTGATAGGGGCTGGAAAAAATCATGGAATTGAACCTGACCAAATTGTCACAAATCATATTGGTTTAATTGGTAAAATAGTAGAAATTAGTAATAATTATGCTAAAATTATGTTAACAGGCGATTATAATGCACGTATTCCTGTTGTAACATCCATTACTGGAGTTAAAGGTATTTTAGTTAAGAAAAAAGATAAAAATGTAATTGCCTATTTACCGGATGATCATGCTATTCAAGTAGGTGAGGAAGTGCTGACTTCTGGAGATGGTAAAATATATCCTTCAGGAATATTTGTTGCTAAAGTAAAAAAAATAAATAAAGATGTTTTTGTAGATATATCTAATAGTATAGCTGAAACTAAATTCGTAATTGTTCATACAAAAGGACATTGATAATTTCACAATTGATTAAGATAAAAATATGGATATTCAAGATATAAAAAACGATAATTTACCAGGGGATGTCAGCTTATCAATTGATATTACTAGAAGTTATCAGGAAGATCTGGTTAGTAATATATACAAGATTGATCTATCAGAATCGCTGCTTGAATACAATAATGAGTTTTGTAAATATTATCCTGCAAGTTCTATTAATGATGACAGTAGATATCTGGCTATTATATATAATAAATATTTTAATCCTCCGGTAAATGTTCTCGAAATCTTAGCCAATAATAATATAGAAGGCTTAAATAATGTTGTGGCTTATTCAATAATCAAGCTATCTAAGCAATCAGGCTTTAGTTTTGTGGTGATTGTTGAACATTACGACATAGAAATGAATTTGAAAAAATTCATTGAAAAAAATGGTCCTTTATCTTTAAATTTTATAGAAGAAAAATTAATTCCAGGGCTAATCAAAATATTGGATAGATGTACGGAATTAGGTATCAATTGTGGAAACATCAATCCTAATAACATTTTTTTACTTAAAGATGACCAAGTTGTTTTACGTGAATTTATAAATTCTTATCAAAATTATGATCAACTTGAAACTTATTTAGCTCCTGAACTTGCGGAATGTATGCCAGCAGGTAGGCAAACTCTGTCAACTAATGCAGATATTTATGCCCTAGGAATTACCACATTCTACGCTATTACTGGCAAACAAGTTGGTGAAAACTATGAAAATATTATTAAGTATAATCAAGATAGATTCGAGATTGGCTCTTTTAAATTGCTAATTGAGCGCCGCAAAATTTCTGAAAACTTCAGAATTTTTTTCAGAGGCGTAATGCAAGATTCACCAGCTACTCGTTGGAAAATCAGAAATGTAGTTGATTGGTTGCTAGGAAAGTTTGCTAAAACTTTCAATTATAACAGAATGAGCGAGAATACGCCAATTAGTTTTAATGAGCAGCACTACAATAATTTAAAATCTTTATCATATGCTTTATACAACAATTGGGAAGAAGCTGTCAAATTCATTCAAGAAGATAAACTAGTTAAATGGATCAGTAGAATTCAACATCAAATGAATATTTCAATAGTTGAAAACACTCAAGAATTATTTAAAAATACGCAAATAGGTTTTCCAAATAAAAATAATATCGAGCGTAATAATAAGTTAACTAAACTTTTGTCGATTATGGATCCAAGCGGGCCCATCAGGCAAAGAGGCTTAGCATTTACAGCAGTATCATTACCAAATTTGACGCACTACTTATTGGTTAAAAATAAAAAAATGTCAGCTGAAATTGCTGTTAAAGCTGTAATGGATGATCATTGTAGCGTAGGTGATAGTAGGGAGCTTGGTAATCAGATTAGTGCAAATAAAAATATCTTGTACAAAGAAGCATGTAGATTCTTTTCACCTACAATACTAGCTGGTGGTTTAGAAAGGATAGTATATGCTTTAAATCCATATTCACCTTGTCTAAGTAATGTTTTAATTGATGAATATGTAGTAAATTTAGCAGATCTGCTTATAGCTCTAGAAAAAATATCTACTCAATTCCCAGATAGAATAAATATTGACCGCCATGTTATGGCTTTTATAGCAGCAAAAGTAAATTTACCACAAGCAGATAATTTGAAAATTTTAAAAGACTTTCCAAAATTTTCAGAAAATTCAGTAATTCATGGTTTGAGTTTTTTGGATGTTATTCAACAACATGAACCTAAAGTGAGAATACCCAACCTAACTAATATTATATCCAAAAAAATTGCTGAAATATTAAATGAATCTCTATATAACACTGAATTTAAAAAACAGAAAGTTGACCAGTTAAATGAAATAGCCAAAAATGGAAATTTAAATGAAGTTGTGAAATTTTTGACTGAATCTTCCAAATCTTTTATGGAAGATTACAACGGTTATTACAAAGCGCGTCAGGAAATAATTTTTTTGAAAAGAAATATGTCTGCGTTGTCTAATAGTGAAAAATCTATTGAAAATTCAATGATGTTAGGTCAAAAATTAACTGTGCTTAGCTCATATATGCTATGCTTTATTGTTACTCTAATTTTAATTATGTAAATATTTATGAAAAATTATAATTACCAAAAAAATGATTCTGAAAATAGTTTTCATTTTGCAGCTTCACTGATAAAAATTATTGCCGTAGTAATAGCTATACCTATTTTATTAATATCAAAATGGGCAATAGCCTTTTTTATTGGCGCAATGTTACCTACAATTATAGCTATTTTATTTGATAGGAATTATCATAAATGTGCTTCAGCAACGATTTGTTCCTTCAATTTAATAGGAGTATTACCTTATTTAATGAGATTGTGGAATAGTCAATCTATAAACAATATGGCAAAGTCAATAATTGTTGACATAGATACATGGATGGTCATATACGGAGTAGCTTTCGTTGGTCAACTATTATATCTAGCAATACCATCTTTAGTTATTAAATATCACGCTGCCAAAAATCAAGTTCAAATCAATAATCTTGAAAAAAAATATAAGCAAATTACTGAACAATGGGGAATTTTAACGGAAAAAGACAATAACGATCTAAGAACTCCATAATGAATGCTAGT
>JAKONF010000052.1 GCA_022702085.1 Rickettsiaceae bacterium
GGCCATAAGAATGATCATTAGCAGTTAAATGACCATATTTAAGGGGCAATATTTTGCCATCTAATATACATAAAATATTTTTTAAAGGCCTTACCCATGATATTTCATATTCACCCCAGTACATTGACTTCGGCCAAGAATAACTACTAATTATTTTAGGTAATATTTCTAATAGTATTTTAGTACTATCTAAATGACTCTGAGGTTTATTGTAAAAATAACATAACTGTTCTTTGAAAAGCCTAGTTTCTAAAGAGCTTAATTCAACGTTATGAGATTTACAAAATCCTTCAATAGCTTTTCCAGGAGCTGAAGTGAGGGGACCTTTTATCAATTCAGCTTGCTTGATAATTTCCTTGGGTAAGCCAGTCACGTAAAAAGCAATTCTCCTAGCAGCGCAATATATTTGGATAGAGGCAAAACTCAGGTTATTTTCAAGCAAACTTTTACGTAATATTTCACCAAAGGCACGTTCAGCTTCCTTTTGCATGCGTGCTGGTACTTCTTCGCTATATAACTCAACTAATAATTCCATCATAGCTCCTCCTGCATTGCCAGCCATTTTGAGCAGCAAGCTTTAGTTAGATTTCGGACGCGTTCAATGTAACCAGCTCTTTGGGTGACGCTTATGGCTCTCCGAGCATCTAATAAATTGAATATATGGCTCGTGGAAATGCAATGATCATAAGCAGGAAGAGGCAGATCATTTTCTATCAGCATTTCACATTGTTGTTCATGATCATTAAAATATTGTAGTAATATCTTAGTATCTGCAAGCTCTAAATTATATTTAGAAAACTGCTTTTCAGCTGCAAAATCTACTTGACCATAAGTCAAAGCTTTAGAGCCAGTTTGACCATTCCAGTCAATATCTTTTACCGCATCAACATTTTGTATATATAAAGCCAAACGTTCGAGGCCATAAGTGATTTCGCCAGCTACCGGAAAACATTTAACTTCGCCAACGCGCTGCATATAGGTAAATTGAGACACCTCCATGCCATTACACCAAACTTCCCAGCCAAGACCTGAAGCTCCTAGCGTTGGTGATTCCCAATCATCCTCCACAAACCTAATATCATGAAGTTTAAGATCAATTCCCAAAACTTCTAAGCTCTTTAAATATAGCTCTTGAATATTGTCGGGTGAAGGTTTTAAGATAACCTGAAATTGATAGTAATGTTGCATACGGTTAGGATGCTGGGCATATCTACTATCAGTTGGACGCCTAGAAGGCTGTACGAACGCTACGTTCCAATTCTTATTACTAAGTGTTTGTAGGACCGTAGCTGGATGAAAAGTACCGGCGCCCATCTGCATATCGTATGGTTGTAGAATAGCGCAACCATAATCTTGCCAATAATTTTGTAATTTGAGAATTATTTGCTGGAATGAAAGTTTTTGCATGAATCCTTGAATATTTTCGCGTTTGCAGGAATTATATTCATGCCTTTAAGAAAATGCAATATAGACTATTTAATCCAAAAATTAATCTGAATAATTCAACCTAACTATTTTTCATTCATATTACTGGTAAACTTATTGGTATTATATTCATCAAGAATTTTCATTTCATATTTTTTCAAAGCTTCTTGCTCTTCTAAGAGGCGATTTTGTAGAGCAATTTCATATTTTTTAAGTTCAGAAAATTGAGCATAAAGCTCTTCACGTAAACTCTCTAAATGTTCGATTAGCTTACTTATTTTGTCTTTGATTTTTTTTTCATTGTGTTTTGAAGAGGTCAAAAACTTATCGAGCATAAAGGCGTAATCGCCAGCAGCAAATTCAGCTATTTCTTTGTTCACTTGCTCTAAAAGATTTTGGAGATTTTGTTCTAAAGCATCTTTTTGCTGGTCAAAATCATTAATTTCGGTAATTAGATCATCAATTTGTTTTTTATGCAGCTTGATTAATGTTCTTAGAGTTTTCATCTATGAAATTCTTAAAATCTCTTGCAGTTTTCGGTAACTATCCGCCATGGCTACGTCTTCATTGGGATTTTGACTGAAAAAATCTTCTAGATCGTTGTAATAATCGATGGATAAATCGACTTCAGCATCAGTTCCCTTTCTGTAAGCGCCAAGGCGGATCATCTCAGCCATGTCGCCATATAACGACAACATTCTGCGGCCATATGATACCATGCGGTTTTCCTGATCGTTATTACATTTGGGCATAGCACGTGATACGCTTTTCAAAACATTAACTGCCGGAAATCTACCGCGTTCGGCAATTGAACGATCCAAAACTATATGACCATCTAGAATACTACGTACAGCATCGCTTATCGGTTCATTTTGATCATCACCTTCAACAAGTACGGTAAATAAACCGGTAATATTTGCCTGGTCCACGCCTGGACCTGAGCGCTCTAATAATTTTGGTAATTCGCTAAAGACCGATGGCGTATAACCTTTGGTAGTAGGTGGCTCGCCTACAGCTAAGCCTATTTCACGCTGAGCCATGGCAAATCTAGTGATTGAATCGATAATGCATAATACTTCTTTGCCTTGATCGCGAAAATATTCAGCAACTGCCATAGTAAGGTAAGCTGCGCGCTTACGTAGCAGCGCTGATTCATCACCTGTTGCTACGATAATTACAGCTTGCTTAAGACCTTCCACGCCTAAATATTCTTCAATGAATTCTTTAACTTCGCGGCTGCGTTCACCAACTAAGCCAATAACTTTTACGTCAGTATTAGCATATTTGGTGAGCATAGAAATTAATACCGATTTGCCAACGCCGCTACCAGCGAAGATGCCCATTCTCTGTCCATAACAACAACTAACAAAAGTATCGATAGCTTTGACACCTAAATCTATTTTACCGCCAATTTTATTTCTTTTTTGTGAATTAAGTGGTGGTACTTTCAAGTTATAAGAGATTTCGCCTAATTTTAATGGTCCTTTATCATCGATGGGGCTACCAAAAGCATTGATAATTCTACCAAGCCAACTTTGATCAGGATTTATAACGTTATCATGTTGATAAACTTCAACTTCATTACCAGCTCCAACTCCTTCAATATCGGCAAAGGGCATAAGCAAAATGATATTATTATTAAAGCCTACAACTTCACAAATCACTAAAGAAGAGCGCTGGACATTACGAATTCTGCAGCGAGAACCTATCGAGACAAATTCACCAATTCCTACGCATTCAATAATCAACCCCTTTATAGCAACCACTCTGCCAGAAATTTTAACGGGTTTAATGTCCGCTG
>JAKONF010000065.1 GCA_022702085.1 Rickettsiaceae bacterium
TACTAATAAAAGTAAGTATTAATTTTTGGTAGTAATTCAATCAGTAATTATGTATAAAGTGTTTACAAAACCTAAATGTTAATTTTTTAACCGGAGTGGTAAGTGAGTTTAGATACTTTTATATTTGTTAGCTTCTTGTCTTTGAATCTAATTGTCGGTCTAAAATATGGTAGAGGAGTCAAAACTATTCAGGATTATGCTTTGGGAGGACGTAATTTTTCAATAAGCACTTTAGTAACAGCAACAGTTGCTACATATATGAGCGGGAGCGGCTTTTTTACTAACTTATCTAGAACATATGCAGATGGTCTATATTATATAATCCTCACCCCAGCTACCATAGTTGCTTTTTTCATTACTGCTTTTATTTTTATTCCAAGAATGAGTGACTTTTTAGGTGATGTATCTATTGCTGAAAGTTTAGGCAAATTATATGGCAGAAAAGTTCAGATTATTACTGGAATTGCAGGACTCATAAGTGCGGCAGGGTTTATAGGAGTGCAATTTAAAGCTTTTGGTAACGTATTTAATTATTTCTTCGAGGTACCCAATACTTGGTCAATAATACTTGCAGCTAGCATAGTGATGATTTATTCCGCCTTTGGCGGCATTAAATCAATTACTTTTACAGATATCTTACAATTTTTTACTTTTGGATTTGCTGTGCCGCTGGTGGGGTTTTTGATTTGGAATCAAATAAATAACTCTGGAGCTGAATATAGTTTGGTGGGTACCTTTAAAGATCCCAAATTTGACTACAAACAAGTATTAGATGTTGGTAATCCAAAACTATGGGAGATGATACCTTTACTTTTTTATTTTATTATTCCGACATTGACCCCAGATTTCTGTCAAAGAGTTGCCATGAGCAAAAGTATAGAGCAAATGAAAAAAGCTTTGATAATATCCGGTATTTTAGTAGTAGTAATCAAACTAACCATCTCCTGGATTCCCTTTCTAATTTACACAGTAAATCCTAATCTAGAATCAAACCAACTTTTAGGCTATATTATAGATCACTATACTTATCCAGGCCTTAAAGCTTTGATGATGATCGGCGTTACGGCCATGGCTATGTCTACTGCGGATTCTTTCTTGAATACTGCTTCTATTTTATTTGCTAATGATATATATGGTTCAATAAAAATCAATAATCACAATAAACTATTAGTGTCGAGAATTTTTTCTCTGTTTCTAGGTAGCGTCTCTATTTTTCTGGCTCTCTCAGCCAAAGATTTGTTACAAGTTGTGCTAAATGCACAAGCATTCTATATGCCAATTGTTACTGTTGTCATAATAATTACAATATTTGGCTTTCGCTCCTCAACCAAGTCAGTATTAATTGGCATGAGTGCTGGTTTTCTTACGGTAGTAACTTGGAAAATTATAGGTTTTAAAGCTGATGTAATTGTTTTTGCTATGCTTATTAATTTAATTTTCTTAATGGGTAGTCATTATCTATTAAAACAACCAGGAGGTTGGATAAAGTCTGAAAGTATCAATCATGCTCCTAAGAAAAGCATTGTAACTAGGATAGCTAAATCTTATGAAAACTTTAATTTATTAGAGCTTTTTAAAAAGTACTCACCAAAGTCAGAACTGACTTACATGAGCTTCGGTATATATTGTATCTTCTATACGCTCACAACAATGTACTCAACGCAAGATATAGTATTTGGTTCTGATAGTAAAATAACTTTATACATCTATCAGATTATGCTTTGTACTAGTATTGTGATAGCAATGTATCCAATCTGGCCGCCTCGAATCAAACATGAAGTCATTGTTCAAGTAGCTTGGAATTTTGTTTTATTTTACATGTTAGTATTCTTTAGCGGCTTCTTTGTACTTATTAGTAAGTTCTATCCTTTACAGTTTGTAGTATTTAGTATCAATATGGTAATTGTCGCTTCACTCACTAGTTGGAAGCGAGCTCTACTGATGATCTTACCTGGCTTTTACGCAAGCACTCTATTTTACAAATATTGTGTTGGTTTGAGTGATGGTTTAGATGTAAATCTAGGATCCCCACAATATATACTAATGTACAGTATAGTTATTATTGGAGCTGCTTTTGTAATTTTCTTACGTCCAAAAGAATATGAAAGAATTTTAGCAGAAGAGCGAGCCGAGCATTTAGCTTTTACTATGGGGTATAAAGACAGTGAACTACAGAAAGCCCTAAAGCTAAAGAGTGAATTTATTAGAAATGTAACTCATGAATACCACGCTCCAATGACTGGCGTAATCAATACAGCAGAGGCGCTACTTTCTGGATATCAGTTTCTTGATGATGAGGGCCGAATAAAAGCTATAAAAACTATCTACAATAGTGCCATAAGACTAGAGAGCTTTGATGGTAACATTAGAGATTTAGCTAGGCTTTCATCGAATGAGGCGGAACTTAGCATAGATCAGGTAAATTTAAGTGAGTTAGTACTGCAAAGATTCAATGCCTGTACAAAACTATATGTAGAAAAAAACAGGCAAGCTGATTACTCTTTCATCACCAATATTGAAAATGAAGTAATAACCCAAGCAGATGAGTATTATTTAACTCAAACATTAGATAATTTGATTGTTAATGCCCTAAACTACTGCAAGCAAGGAACCATCAAATTAGAGTTAATAAATAAAGGCAGCCTAGCAAGCTTTAGTATAACCGATGAAGGAGTAGGCATACCCAAAGAAGAGCTATATGATATTTTTGGTGAGTTTACAGTCAGCTCAAAAACCAGAACGCCGGCTGGTGGGAGAGGAGTTGGCCTTGCTTTAT
>JAKONF010000108.1 GCA_022702085.1 Rickettsiaceae bacterium
GTAAGAACTAGCGTGCCAGTAACTAATTTAGCTAAAATAAAAACCTTTATGCAAATGCTTTCGCTTACGATATTAATTTTAGGTAAAGAAGGTTCTGGTATAAACTGGCTAGATGATCTAGGCGAAATAATCTTATGGATTGCAGCTATTTTGACTTCTATTACTGGCTACTCTTACTTTAAAGCTTGCAGCCGTTTTTTTTGAAATTAATCTTTCCTCAATATTTATAATTGTATAATAAGAGAGAAAAATATCTTTATTACCCAAATGAATTTAGAATTTTTAAATAATAAAAATTATATTGATGGGCAATGGCTAGAATATTCTTCTACGTTACCAGTTTACAATCCTGCTAACGGTGAAATTATTGGTAATGTGCCAAGCTTAGATGAAAACAAAGTTAAAGAAGCTATAAATTCTACCGCGCTAGGCTTTAATGTTTGGTCAACAACTAATTTTAGAGAACGTTTTGATTTTTTAATTAGATGGCACAGCTTGATCTTAAAAAATATTACAGAGCTTGCCCATATTTTAACCCTTGAGCAAGGTAAAATTTTAGCTGACGCAAAAGCTGAAGTTCTTTATGCTGCGTCTTTTGTTGAATGGTTTGCTGCTAGCCTGATGACTCATTCAAGCGATATGAAGATGGGCAACAAACCTGGCCACAGAATAATTACTGAACATGAACCCGTCGGACCAGTTGCTGCCATTACGCCATGGAACTTTCCTCTAGCTATGGTTACTCGTAAAATTGCTCCCGCGCTCGCTGCAGGTTGTAGTATTTTACTTAAGCCCTCTAGCCTTACGCCTTTTTCAGCTTTAATGCTAGCTAAGCTTGGCGAGCAGGCTGGCTTACCAGCGGGCGTATGGAATGCTATAACTGGTGATGCTAATTTAATTGGTAAGTTAATCTGCCAAGATTTCAGGATTAGGAAACTCTCATTTACTGGCTCTACTGAGATAGGCAAAGTTCTTTACGCGCAATCAGCTTTATCATTAAAAAGATTATCATTGGAATTAGGTGGTAATGCACCATTTATTATATTTTCAGACGTAGATTTAGAGCATACTGCAGAAGATTTGATCAACGCTAAAGTGCGTAGCAATGGGCAGTCTTGCACCTCTCCTAATCGCATATTTATACACCAAGATATTTATGATCAGTTTATAGATCTTTTAACCGCTAAATTTTCAAAGCTTAAAATGGGTAATGGTTTAGATAATAATGTTGATCTGGGGCCTTTAATCAATAAAAAATCCTGTGATCATGTAGTATCTTTACTAGATGATGCTATGGCCAAAGGAGCAATCATCACTTGTGGTGGTAAAATCAATAGTAATTTTGTTCAACCAACAGTAATTAAGAATTGTAATGAACAAATGCAAATTTTTAACTCAGAAATTTTTGGTCCTGTTTTGGCTTGCTATGAATTCTCTTTAACCGAGGAATTAATTGCTGCTGCTAATAGTACTGAATATGGTTTGCAAGCTTACGTATATACTAAGGATATTAGTTTAGCGCAAAAAGTTACAGCTAATTTAGATTTTGGTATGGTAAGTATCAATTCTGCTGCTGCTTCAAACACCAGAGCGCCTTTTAGCGGCCGCAAAGCTTCAGGTTTTGGTATTGAAGGTAGCGCGGAAGGTCTGCTTGAATATTTGAATGTTAAATATATAAATATGCAATATTAGGTATACTTACTTATTCGATGTTTAATTTAACAGTCTTGAGTTTATTATTCAACAAAGCTATTACTTCTGAAGTAATATTAAGCCTCTCTGCAGCAAATAAAACTTGTGAGCTAAATAGCACTACTTCAATATTATATTTTTTAACAAGCTGAGTAATAATATCTTTCGTTGCTTCATCAACCTTCCCTATGGCTTTGTGTTCAACATTATATATTTTATTTTTGCGATGCTGAATTTCTTTTTGTGCTTCACCTACTTTCTGGTTAAAAATATTTGCTTCTTTTTCAAAAGCATCTTCACTCATATAGGTTTTTTTCTTCAACAACTCTTCTTCACTTTTTTTTAGCTCATTTTCTTTAATATTTATATCTTTGGTGAGTTCGGTGCCAAGTATTCCTATAGATTTTTTGATATCTGCAATAGCTATGGAGTTATCTAATACCGATTGAATATCTACTATGGCTATTTTGGATTCAAAGCTAGCTGTAGCACCATAATTCAATGATGATAGAAATAATATTATTGCTAACTCAAAATATTTCTTCATTACTTAACTCAATTATAAATTTGACTCATAAATCAGGCTAGTTTTATTAAAAATGCGTTGCGAATTTTATGTGAAAACGTTGACCATCATCATAAGGTTTTTTCTTTATTGGAAAACCCCAATCAACACGAATTGGCGCGATGCGTGTGATCCAGACAAAGCCAAAACCAACTGATGCTCTCATCGATTTATCATTATAAAACTCTGAACGAGTATAAGAACTATTTTTGGGTAAATCTACGTCCCAAACCGAACCTATATCATTAAATATCACTGCTGATAAACCAAGCTCCTCTGGCAAACCTATTGGAAAATTAAGTTCAGTAGATAGCGAGTAGAATTTTTGTCCGCCAAGACCTTCATCAGTTTTTTTATCTCTAGGACCAATACCACCATTAGAAAAACCACGTAATGAATAATCACCAAGATTAAAACGATCTGAAATAGCTACAGTTTTACCTCTTACTCCTTGTATGTCGCCAACGCTTCCTGATAATTTGATAGTAAGCTTATTATTGATAAAGGAACGGAATATTTTACCATCTAATTCGTGTTTTAAATATTTTTTATCACCACCAACGCCAGCATAATATTGCGAACCACTAACTAAATAGCCATTTTTTGGTATTATTCTACTATCGGTTTGATCATAAGTAATAGTATGACCAACCATTGAGGTAATATATTTACCTATTTGTTCAATTAGGAATCTTGAACTAGATGTTTTGGACGTAGTTAATTCATCTCTTTTGATAGTATAATCAATGTCATGACTTACATCTTCTCTAATGTCATAGCCAAGAGAGGTCGTAGCACCTACTGAATTCAAAGTATAACTCTGATCAGCCTGAGCAAAACCACTACCTTTACCATTATGACTTTTAAAAACATTAAGGCCCAATGATAAATCTTTATCTAAAAAATGAGGTTCGGTAATTCCAGCATAATAATTGGTAGACTTTTTACCAGCTTGTACTCCAGCTGTTACGTACTTACCAGTACCTAAAAAATTCTTTTCTAAAAATGATATACGTCCGAAAACACCGCCAGCAGTATTATAACCAACGTCAAAACCAATAGAAGCAGTTGATTTTTCTGTTACTTCAATTTCAACATCATACCGATCTTTATCTTTGGTTGGTATCAAT
>JAKONF010000118.1 GCA_022702085.1 Rickettsiaceae bacterium
AAAAATTAACCGGTAGTGCTTCTGGAATAAAATCAATCCTAGCACGCGCGCCATGTGAAAGTGATGCTTGGGTAAATTCTCTGGCAAGTAATTCACCTTTGAAATACATACGGTTAATTTCATCATAATATCTAAAACTTGCTGACTCTTCAGCAAACTTTACAATTCCTTTTTCTAATTTACCTTGATTAACGTCTATTCCAGTACCACCAACAATATCAGACGCCGTGGTTTGAGCAAGGCGCGCTCCTATGCTCCATGTACCATTTTCTTGCGCCTCAAGTGGTAGATCATCTTTTATATGAATAGTTTCAGGTTCTTGCAAAGCAGCAACATTTATTGGTGATTCCTCGAGCATTTGATAATCTACTTTTGGCTCAGCCTGTAGGTTAGCTATTTTTGGTTTCGCTGGAATTTTTTCAAATATGCGGTAAAAACTCTTTTCACCTCCAATTGCTTTCAACATCAATTTTTTCTTGCCTGACTCAATGAAATAATCTTCATCAGTTTTAGTACCATCAAGGGAGATTCTGTGTACTTGCAGCCAAGCTGGGGCTTTAATAGTAAGTTCAATAGGTTTATCCTTTGTTGCAATAAAATATTCTTTCTTTTTAGGTATAATTACTGACCGCCAAATAGTTTCGTTAGCTTTTTTTTCCTGTAAATTCAATTTCAAAAAAGTTTCTTGATCTGGATCAAATAAAGAAAATCTTACGCTATGCTGTCCCTGATCGAGATCAAATTGATGGTTGATAGTTTTATTATTTATATTATCAACCGGTAATTTGATTATTTGACCGTCATCTATTTTGTATCCTAAAACTGCATTACCAGAATTTTTAGCAATTAATCTTAGTAATTCTCCTTCAATCTTCACTTTGGTAGTTTCACTATTAGTGAAATCCATCACTAATACGGAAGTATCACTCAGCACGATGTCATCTTTAGTCTCGCCAGTAATCAAACTTTTACGCAGATTCAGGGCAATGCTGTCAGGTTGCCATTTTTCAGCATTCTCAAAAGAGATTACTTCTGGATTATTATCTACTGATAAAATTCTGCTCCATCTTGATAATAAATCAAATGAATTACAAATTTGATTGATTTGGTAATCAGTATCGTTTTGAGCACAAATTTTAGCAGCTTTTACCAATATATGTTTGTTATTGTCACTAACATCTTGCTCATATTCATATAATAATTGATTTAGTTCATCAAAATGCTCTTCGTAAACTGCTTTTTGTTCTTTAGCAGAGATTTTTATCTTTGCTGCCAAAGGAGTTTTGATTGTTATAGTAGGCAGTAAATCTCTTGAAACTTGCTCTTTTGAACTAACTTGTTTATATAAATTGCCCTTAGGGACATAGTCAATGAAGGTGTAATTCGTAAGATTTAGCTTATCTTTGTAAATTGGTTTATTTATACCATAACTTAAATATTCAATCGTTTGGGGATTAACTAGCGGCAAGGCTGTGATATTGAATAATGGTCTTTCATGATATGGTTTAATCAATACTTGCTGGTTTTGACTATAAATTTTTATCTTATGTTTGCCTGCCGGAACCTCAAAATCCTCAATTTGCTCTAGACCAATTTTATAATTATCATAGCCGACAATCTTTAATACACTTTCACTACGGTGATTTTCAATTTTTACATGATGTTTTTTTTCATCAATTTCAACTAGTGCCCAGCTTTTAATGGCAAGTAAATCTTTATCATCTTGAAAAAGTGGCCGAATTTTTAGCCTGAACTTAGCAGGTCCAATAACGTTCATAGTTATAGGAGCTGAATTGTCAACTACGTACCCTTCAGCATAGCTATCTTCAGTTGTACTATAAATAGTTACGCCATTATAAAAGCTACTGACTAAATAATTAGCCTCTACCCAAAATTTTGATCCTGGATGATTATGATACCAATTTTGCCATTGCTGCAAAATATCTTCTTTAGGTTCATTTTTAATTTGTTGTTCCGCTGATTTGTAGCTTAACAATTTTCTATTGATTTCTTTGGCTTCATTTAAATGTTTAAGCCAAGTAGCGCCCTTCTCGCCTGCTGCTTTAAATTCTTTTGCTGAAGCTGTATACAAGCCTTGTTGCTGCAAAATTTGCGCTTGCCAAAAATGTTTTTCTTCTCTCGATTCAGAGGTTTCTCCTATTCTATTTCCGTTACTACCTTGCGCATTCTTTAATGCAGTAAATACTAGATCATCACTGGGTTTAATGTTTTTGACCAAATCAGCAATCTCTAAAGCTTTTTTTTGATCGCCATCTTGTAAAAGAGCTGTGACTAGGCTGCTTAAAATTTCCTCCTGATTAAACCTCTCCTCTTTATCCAGCAAGTAAGTTGCAATTAATCCTTCTGTTCCGTAGTAATACTCGCGCTCGTTATAATAGCTCAGTAACTTACCAAATGCTGCTTGCTTAGTTTTAGCGTCATTTGCATTGACTACCAAGGCTTTTAATGATCTCTCTGCTAAAAATGATTCACCGGCTTGCTTTAAAGATTCTGAACGAGCCAGCTGAGCTGTTCTCCAGTCATCAAGATTTGAGTTTTCAATCACTCTAGACCACTCAACAGTGGCTTGAGCCCACTGTTTTTGCTGCATTAAATCTTCAGCTTTGGCAATTAAGATGTTATTATCCTTACCATTATTTTTTGACTCAACAAAAGTTTGATCAGCGAATAATACATTTGAGACAAATTTCTGATGTCTCTCATATAAAAAACGTAAATTATCTTGCCAATTATTATATAGCTCAATAATTGCGGTCTGATATTGCTTAACGTTTTCATCGATAATTTTTGTACTTACTAAATAATTATAAAATTCTATTCCTGTATTAATTTTGTGCTTTATTTCACGGCGCTGATGATTTAAGTCAAAAAATTTCAAAGCAGCAATGAATATTTGACTAGGATTTGCTATTTTACTAACAAGGTTTAATTGCTCTTTGGTAATTGAACGAGGAGCTTTGTATTTCAAAGAAGCTCTGTATTGCAGACCAAGTTTAAGCTCATTTGTGTTATCCTTAGCATTATAATTATCAGGCCAAATTTTAATTTGCTTGGTATTTTGTGGTAATACCATTACCGCAACTCCAGCATCACAAAGAGGTGTTGGCGTATGATTATTGCCATATAATCCGCCTAGAGTGCCTAATTTAATATCGTTATTACGCTCAAGAATATCCAAACCGATAGAGCCATAACTTGACATATATGAATATTCATCTAAATCACGCTTTGGATATATTGTAAGCTTTATAGGTTTTTGATTGTCATATTGAAGGTAAAATTTTTGTGGACTTTGAAGGTGCCCTTTTTGTACTATGATTTTAAGTTCTGAGTCAGAAGATAGTTCTGGCAATATATAATTTAGTTCTTGCGCTTTTTTTAATTCCACGAATTTAGCTAAAATAATTTTATCAGTTAGATCATTAATTTGCCACCTTGACACTATTGGCGATTTTCCCTCATCAATTATGTCAGCAATATTACTATCAGTTACTGCTCCAGCAATAACATTTTTTAAGCTTGTTTTACCAGTAGGCAAAATGTCTCTGAAATAGGTGAAAACATTTTTGATATTATCATTCACCGCTTTCAAATGATTGTCATCTTCTCTAGTTTCCCACATATTATTAGCTAAAATAACTGCCTTATTACCAGAGGCTTTGTGATTTACATCTTGAGCCATTTTTAAAGCTTCTTCTTGCATGTCTTTTTGAGTTGATATGCCCAGATCATTGATATTATTTTGTGCAATATTTTCATCATTTAAATTATAAACGCTTGCCAGCAGCCCAAAGTTCGCAGTTAATTTAACTTCATGAATTCCTTCTTTAATATCTAAATAATATTGATCTGGATAAGATAATATATTATTACCAAAATAAGTATTATAACGATCAGGTCGAGCAATAAATCTGGCAGCATCAAGGTAATTGTTATCAATATCTATATGCATCTGATAAGAAAAATCTTCTTTAGAATCTTTTATGCCATACATATATCTAGTAGCTATTTCAAGCCTGGTGGGTCCTTTTACTTTGAAAACAACTGGTTTTCCTGCTATAAATTTATGCATTTTTTGTAAATTGCTATCATCTCCCTCGCTAGCATTATTCTTGTAGCCATTAAATAATTGTACTGTTTCTCCTTTTAAATTGATTTGGTTTCTGTAAAAAGCTAACTTCGCGATTGGATCATATCTTAATCTAAAAAAAGACACTTGATAATTTTTAGAAGCTGTAGTTTTCAGCTTCAATTTTACTATCGAAGCGAAGTTTTCATCGGCTAGCAATAAATCCTTTCTAGTAGTGGATATTTGTAATTTTTTAGCGTAATATAATCCTGAACCTTTTGAAATGCTTGCTTCAAAAGAATTAACATCTAGCTCATCTTCGCTATGCACTCTTAGAGCAGAATTTCTATCTAGTCTAATCTGTATTTCCTCTCCTGGCTTTATTTCAAGATAATTTTTACTATTGAACTTACTACCAAGCGTCAGCCAATAAGGTTTTTTACCTCCTATATTATCCCAGCGTAATTGTGGTGGGTATTTTTCTTCGAGATTATATTGTAGCAAGTCAAAACCATAACTATTCAAAGTAAAAACAATACAAATAAAGGCTGATTTTAGTAAATTTCTAAGCATTATTTAAGTTCCAATGAAAATTTTTTATAAAGCACTGAGAGAATTGATTGCGTAAATCTTCTTCATTAAGCAGAGCAAGCCTTAGCCGCATACTTGTTTCAATATGGAAAAATTGAGCCTTAGGATTCTGCTCATAAAATAATTTGGCATTAATATTACGTGTGCCACCTAGTTCTTTTATGTCATATGGGAATTTCAAAATTTTAAAATTCTTGAAATTATTACTAGACTTCAAACAATCAGCGATGTTTTTATAATTAAGGCTTGGATTATAGGTTGTGCTACTTAAGATCATATCACCATCAATCTCATGAGCAGCTGCGTCAAATGCATGAAGCTGCATTATTTTAGGCTGATCAAAACTAATTGCTACTGCTTTGGTAAAGGCATTAAAATACGAATTAGGTTCTTTAGCAAGATCTATAGTTTTTCTAGTAACAGTGTTCCAGCTAGCGGCTCTATAATCACCCTCTAACAACATTTTAAAAATTATTTTGTGAGTTTGCTCATCTGTTGGCCGGTGCGGCGCTTGCAAGATATTTGAGCTGTTATTGTCAGTTTTTATTATATAAAATCCACGGCCAGCTGGTTTTGTTTCAGGATTTTCCCTGATTACAATATAACTATTATCACCATCTTTTATCTTTTCAATTTTGAAGCCAATTTCTTGCCAGCTACCTTTATTTTCATCATCAAAAGAGTTATTTTGCAAAATTTTTATAAACAATTTTTGCGCCTGGCCTTGCTCATTCTTCGTTGGCGCTAAATAATTTACACCTTTTTGATAAGATCTAGTAAATAGACTTTCCAAAGTTGAATTTTGCCATAAATTCTGCATTTTTCCTGCTGATGAACTTAGCGCATGAAACAAAGTCATAAACCCTATTAAGATAAAATTCTTAAAAAATTTATTTTCATTCATCTTGAAGCTCTGTTGAGATTGATCTATCATCTACCAATCCTGGAGTTAAAGAGGAAAGTGCTAGGTATAATTCTCCATCTTCATTTTCACTACTGATATTGATTTTGTATGTACCAGGCAGTAGTTCTTCACCCATTTTAATGAACATTGGTTCAGCACCATATAAAGCATCTTTTCTATTACCGATAAAATTTTGTACACTCGCATCAATATTGAAGCTGAGCTGATAATCTCTATTTCTGATAGTATAATTCGTTACTGCTTCATTTTTTGGCTGATCTTGGCCAATTATATTTACACTAATTTTTTTTGTCTTTAAATCGGTAGAATAAGCCCTGAGAGTGATAGTTTGCTCGAGATTACTTTTTTTCTCAAAAATAAAATTTAATGGCTTACTATTAATTTTTACGACATTACGTTTAATAAAGCTATTATCCTCACTATTTTTACAGTAATTAATTGAGGCTTTTAGCGGCCTATCAGCTTTAATTATTGCTTTGTATGCTCCTACTCTAACATTTGGTAAGTGAAGATTACCATTCTCACTTTGAAGAATTGTTTGATAATACTGATTATTATTTAGGAATATGGTGATCTTGCTATTTTCAGCTCCGGAATACATTAATGAAGGAGCAACGTTTTCTTCTCCTCTATAACCAATAATTTCTAGATCAAATTCCTGGTTTACAGGTACTGTAGAATATTCAGCACCTTCTGCTGATGACCTAGCTGGCGCTTTTATTCTCTTGGTAAGGATAGAAGTAGCACTCCAATTATTACCCTCTGGTAATAGACTATACCAATCATATACACTATTTTTTACGTCTTCATTTTCAGGAATGATTCTTGGTTGCGATTTAATTGGTAATGTTCTTTGCGCTAGTCTGATCTGTTCGTAATCATTAGGCAATTTATAAAACCAAGTTCTACGAATTGATTCTAGTTTAGATTCTGCAGTCTTATAATCTTGCGGAATAAAGTAATGACGCTGCCAATCATCTAGCCTATTAAACACGCTAACGTAAATATCCTTAGGGCCTAAGATTCTAATTTTACTAACTTCAGGCGTAAAAGTTAGATAGTATCTATCTTTGTCAGAGATATACATATTACCTCTTTTAACAATAAAATCTAACTTAGTTGGACCTTGAGATGCTTTAAGTTCGCCTGTTTTTATTATTTTATCGTCCTTGCCAAGTAGCTGATAAGTGATGCTTATCGACATCTTATCATCAAAAATAACTTTAGAGACACGCCTTAAATCTATTCTGAAAGAAACATCGCTATTCTCGCTATGAAATACGCCAAAATCTAGAGGCACTTCTGGATCCAAACGCAATAAATTTATTGATGCTGGATCTGGATTGAATGGCTCGGGGCCACTTGGTGTTTTTTTAGTTATATTTACGTAAGCTGGTGCATTAGAACTAAGAACTAATAATCCTGAATTAAAAGTATAATCTTTTTTTAGCAAACGATTAGGTACGCTTTGTTTTAAATTGATCGTTTGATTAAGGCCTCTACCTCGCCAAGTTAGCTCAATATTTTGTCCTTCAGTAAATTGAAACTTTTTTTGTTTATCTTGATTGATTTGTTCATTTGTTTTAATAGAATTCAGTAAAGCTCTGATGTTATTGCTCTCATCTCCTAACCATATTTTCATATATTTTGGATAAATGATATCAGCAGAAATTACTTCTAAGTTAAGATTGGTACTATCTTCATCAATTGGAATCGCCAGGTCATGATTATCATCAATATAATTTCCTGAATGCAATAAATTCAAATCATATGGTATGCCGTGAGGATTTGTCACGCTATAGAGCTTTATAGCATCATAATCTTCATTTGGAATACCTGCTGCTCCGACGTAACTCCAAAGATTCTTAACTAAGTTTTCTTTTTCATCTTCTTTTAACATTTGTACTGGATAGAGATTAGCTTTAGCCAAGCGCTCTTTTTCGCCAGGTAATAAATTGCGCCAGTAAAAATCCAATTGAGGGTCGCCAACTCCTGTTGGTTGATAAACTCTAACAAAAATATTATTTAACCGATTATTACTATCAAGGCGTTTTACTCTTAGTTCGGCAATCTTACCAATATCTCGGTAATTAAGGGTATTAATGCGGGTTTGGCTAGGAATAGCTTCGGAAGTTAAAAAATATGATGGTAAATACATTCCCCAATCTTCAGAAAAATAGAATTCTGTTTTACTGACAAAATTTAAGATTTTAGTTTCTTTTAAATTACCTCCAATATCGTAAGCTTGAACTTCAATTACATAGCCTTCAGCATTTGAAGATTCTCGTAAATCCATCTTCTCTGAAAATTCAGCATTAGTAGCAATTCTAATTAGATCAGTTTGAGTGAGCAATGGGAAACGCAGATACTTATCCCTGTCTAGTTTATATATCTCAATGCCTTTGGAATTTTGTAGCACTTCTGCAGGTATGTTAGATTTTTTTAGATTTATTGCGCCAAAATTCAAATATATTACCCAGGTAGTTATTATGATACCCAAAGTAATACATAATATTTGACTAAATTTTCTTAAATCAATCATTAATTAATCCTCGCCAAATACGGTCCATCTTCGGGCGCTCCAATCTATTTCCTGGCTCTTGTTACTTTCTAGGACAATATTGTCTTGCTGATCAGTTGCTGAAGAAGAGAGGCTCATCAGCCCTAGTAACTCATCTTTAGCATTAAAAAAAGCGAAATATGACTTACCATCATTATCCAAAGTGATGTTACAAAGCTTGTAATTACCCTCTTCTTGGATATTTTTTAAGATGATAATATCTTTCATTCTTGCGTAAAGTTCAGCTTTATCTTTTAATTTTTGCTCTGGTTGCCAATTTTTCACTAATTTATTTTTTGCTAAAAAGTTTTCAAGTGAATCACGTTTTAGCGGAATATCTAATGTATTGTAAAAGCTTTGAGCCAGAAAATTATTATCGGGGTTACGGAATTCTGAGCGAAGCCAAGGACTTAGCCAAACTACTGCTAGCTCTTTATTTGGTGTTTGCAAGAGATATCGGGAAAGAAACAATTCACCAACTTCATAGCCAGTAGTTTGCTCATCTGAAGCAACTATATTATAACTTAGATTTTGTGTTTCAATCAATTTTAATACTTCAGTTTGAGAATTTGTTAATTGATCTTTTCTACTTGCTCCATCTGAAAACGCAATGAGTATATCTGTACTAGGTTTCGCTATGCTATCAAAGCTAAGAGAATAGCCACGTATTTGGATAACAGGTTTAGTGTAAACGTGATCCCTGAGTAATACTTGACTAATTAGATTATATAAACTACCTTTTGATTGAGATCGGGTAAGATCGCCACTGCGGTCTTTATTTACATCACTACTAGTTCCGCCAATTAGCAGAGATTGAGCTGATGCTTTCTGAAATAAATACAAAGCGTAATCTAAACTATTGATTTCGTCAAATGGTCTAGGTACCTCAATTAGGTAATCATTAACTGCTTGAGGGCGGAAGATATAAGTTCCCCAATTTTTAGCTCTATTCTCATTGATATCCGGGGCAAATATTACTAATTGTTGCTTAGATGTTGAATCATCAAAAAGAGTTATACTATAACCGAAATTCCCGCTTAGTTTGTTGATTTCTTGCAACTTATCATTTAGCTCTTTTTCTGAATAATTTTTAGCATTTATCATCGTTTGCACTAGTGGTTCAACAATTTTTACATCTAAAGTTTTTATCTCTTCTAAATTAGGCAAGATTAAAGGCGAATTAGCAGCATCAATAAACGCGTTTTTACTAGCTTGAATATAGCCAATCAAATGCCCCCGCTCCCTCTTTATATCATTATCTTTGGCTGCTAGATTTTGCGCCGTTATTGGCTTGTCACTACCAATATTAATCATTGACACCAAACTAAGAGCAATTAACGAACCGCCTAAAAAGCCAGAGAAAGAAGTATGCAATATCATCATTATCAATTTCAAACTACTGTTATTGTCATGCATTTTAAGTGCAAGCAAGGTTGATAACATATAACCAAAGCCATAGAACTCAAGTATCCTTTCTTCGGGAAAAAAGCTCATCACTGCGTCGCCTAATAGCAATTTGTAAAGAAAACCAACATTGAAAAATAATAATATTTTACGTGCTTTAACTACGTTTCTTCTTTGAAGAAAATCAGTTTTTAATAGTAAAGAGCAAACTACATAGATAACAAATGCTTCAATTAAAGTCATGCCAACTCTAAATGGGCTAAACCATTGTAAAGCAAGTAAACCAGAGGTAATTATGCCGCCATAATCCCAGCCATATTTAATACCCATATGTGAAGAGATCAGAACAGTAACTATTAGGATGATATAAACTTTCCCGCTGGCAGGAAAAATCTCAGCCATGCTCACATAAAGAGAATTGATTTGGCTCATCCGGAAATTAGAGAATTCCATGAGTCCATAGCGGACTATTAGATAAGTGATCAAAATAGTAACCAGTAACGGAACGATCTCTTTTCTTACTCCTTCTTCCCATAATTGATTAGCAATAAGAGCTACTACAATCAGTCCGTAACTGTTAATATTAAGTGCATAATCAAATTGATAGTTGTAATGGATTTGTAGAAAATTGTTCCAAATCCCAAATAAAAATCCATCAAATAGTAGTTTGATGATGATTGATGAAATGATGATAACTAAAAATCTATCCCTACCAAAAAAACTATTCCATTGTTTTAATTTAGCGCCAAGCTCGGATAATTTTTGCGCTATAAGATAAGTTATAATACCTTCAACTATATTAATTGCACCGACCAGTGGGTGAGTTATAAAAAGTGGTGCCAAAAACCCTGGAATGACGAATCCTGAAAGTGACCAGCCAAGTCTCAAATTAAAAAAACATACTACAAGTACTCCAACCCAAACAGTTGAAGCTATTGATATAGCAAGACCTCCTTCTGGAAAAAACATCAAATTTATTAAAATTATTTACTATCTTCAACATTAGTTAATCTTTATAATATTTAAACTATTAATTGAAAAAGCGATAAAAGAATATTATATATAGTGCTGTTTAAGTCATTAAAACTGGTCATTAATTACTATGTAAGAGTTTATTAATCTGACCTTTGTGCTGATTACCTTTTTTCATCAATGCTTATTTTTATCTAAGTAATATCATCTAAAGATATCAATAATAAAGATGGTTAAGATGAAGAACAGCACATATTACCGAAAAAGTTGTAATGGCAACTGATCATAAATTGTCCATTAAAAAAATAATTTGCACGCTAAATTTTTGATTGAATTTTGTGTTTATTGATCGATACTGAAAATAAAAGTTAATCAAAAATTCAATTATGAAAATTAAGTTTGCGACTTGGAATATAGATACTAATCTCTCTAGAACTGAAGAAGGTTATGCCCGGGATTCACATCCTGAGTGGCGAATAAAGAATCGTATGTTCCATATTTGCAAAAAACTTAATGAAATAAATGCTGATATTTTAAATATACAAGAATTAAAGCAAACTATCAATAAATACGGTGAAGCAATAGATTCATTAACGCCTTTAAAAAGTTATTTGGAATTAATAGGTTATGATGTTTTAATCAGTCCATATAATGATATTAACGATAAGGTTTTTCAGTTCATTACAGCTTATAAAAAAGATAAATTTGAAGTAATAAATACTAAGCTTAAGTATTTTACCAAAACTCCCAATACTCCAACTATACGCCAAAGCACCAAAGGTAAAACCGTAGAAGAAATTAAAGCGATAAAAGCAATTATCAAAGACCATAATTACGGAGAATTTTTTGAACGTGGAACCTTTGTAACTCACTTTAAACATCTTCAAACTGGTCAAGAATTGAT
>JAKONF010000196.1 GCA_022702085.1 Rickettsiaceae bacterium
AGTTTGCTACGAATTCCATAAAATCGTAATACACACTGCAATGTTTAGTATAATCTCTTTTTTTGGGTACTCTCTTAGCCATTATCATCTCCATAAAGATCATTTATGAGACTACTAATTAATCATAAAGGTAAAAAAACAATTAAAGTTTTAATTAATGTTCGATTTTACTAAAATAAATTTTCTTCTATTCCTAATAGTTGACCTAGACCATCGCTTGAATTTTTAAAGTTTTGCTCTACCTCATTATTAGTCAAAATTGATTTAATGATGTTTAATCTGCAATTATCAAGTTTTACTTCGCAACTATTATTCATTAATAAATGATCTACAAAGATTTCTTGATCTCCTTTAACCACTACATTATTTTGTATTATCAGTTTATGAATAGGGTTATTCTTTGTGCCATAGTTAATGGGATATATTTCATAAAAATCTTGGTGAAATTCTAAGTTTCCTTGCTTTTCATACAATGATACGAAGATGTAATTACTTTTATTTGTATGTTGCTTGATGAATTTGTTTGATTTTACTGAGCTATATATTAGAGCAACTATCTTGCTTTGAATTTGCAGTTGGGCTTTGTGATCAATTTTAATATTACAATTCGGTTCTAACTCTAAATTCTCCGTGTATATGTTATTAGTTATTGTATGATAGTGCAAATCTCTAAGGCACAATAGTTTAAAAGGATTATTCTTACCTCCCAATTCATCAGAGCTTGAAATTTTTAAAAAACTATAATCTTCTAGTAATTTCACAGAGATATATTTCATAACATCTAATGTAAACTATAAAATAACTGTTTATAGTAACACATTCACTATTAATAATATTCCCAATTTAGAAATATTTGGGCTATTGCAGCTAAAATACTATTCAAGATAATTCTTAATATTTAAAACTTTTTCAGCATAAGTTAATAAGATTTATTTCACTTAATCAGTTAAGTCTAATAATAAAAATTTATAAATAAAATCTGCAATGTTTTTATATTCCAAATCTACGCTCAAATTTTAAATGAAAGATTTTTCTTATATTTTTCAAAATCTTCATGGGTTATATATTCATATCTCTTCTATTTTTCTATCATTGATGAGTTTTTAATGTCTTCAGGATGTATTTCTTCAAATTCACCACCAATTACTTTTGCTAAAAAAGCCTCAACTTTCGCATAGAAAGATATGCGATTTTCTGGACGTGCAAAGCCATGTCCTTCATCTGGATATAATAGATAAGTAACTGGTATGTTTTTAGCACGCATGGCATCAACTATCTGTTCGGATTCAGCTTGCTTAACTCTAGGATCATTAGCACCTTGCGCGATTATCAACGGTTTTTTTATATTATCTACATGAGTGAGCGGTGATACAGAAGCTAGGTAAGCTATTCCTTCTTCGTTGTCATCACTTGCACCCATTTGACGAATTAAAAAGCCCTTAGCTGGTTTCCAATAAGGTGGTATTGATTTGAGTAATGTCTCAAGATTTGAGGGTCCAACTATATCAATACCACAAGCAAATACGTCCGGCGTTATAGTTAAGCCAAGTAAAGTTGCGTAACCACCGTAGCTTCCTCCCATAATGGCAATTTTTTTAGGATTAGCTATTTTTTGCTCTGTTAGCCAGTTCACTACATCAATTAAATCAAGATGCATCTTCTTACCCCACTGCCCTGCACCAGCTGAGAAAAACTTTTTGCCAAGTCCAGCCGAGCCTCTATAATTCACACTTATAACTGCGTAGCCACGATTGCTAAGCCATTGATGAATAGGATCCATCTGCCATGAATCACGTACTGCCGGTCCTCCATGAACAAGTAGCACCGTTGGTAAGTTTTGCTTGTTTTCAGCTATAGGTAAAGTAAGGTAGCATACTAAATCAAGATCATCTCGTGATTTTACAATAACAGGTTCCGTTCTACCTAGCTTGAATTTTGTAAGTTCCGGCATACTCCAGAAAAGAAATTCTATAACATTTTTTTCTTTATTGTATAAATAATAAGAAATTGGTTCATTATCTTGAATTTTTGCTACTATCCATTTTGTATTATCTAAATCAGAGCTAACAATGCTATAAGAATTAGCTTTAAAAAAATCATGATGTTCTATAATTTGCTTAAATTCTTCTTTCAAAGGCACCCAATTTTTCTTTAAATACTCAGTTTGAACACCAAATATTTGCTTTGTTTTTTCATCAATTAGTACGCTAGTGATATCAGCTTTGTCATCTACGTATAATAACTCTTTTGAATTATTTTTAAGGTCAAATTTGATTAAAGCAGAGTTGTTATGCTCTTTACTATCTAGAAAATAAACTGCCTCATTATTAATGGTGAAATCAAGTGCATGAGTGGTGGAAGTATCTTCATATGGTGCTTTCAAAAAAGTTTGCCAAGTAATTTCACCAGTCTCAGCATTCTCAATTTTTTGATAATAGATCCCATCACCATTTTCTTCTATGCGATAAGCAAATCTTAAATTCAAATCATTATCAGTAATGTAACTTGAAAATTTTTCATCTTTGTTATCAAATATTTTTTCGTAACTACAAGTGTTCAAATCTAATTTATAAAGATCTTTAGTTTCTGGATTATCTTTATTCATGGTGATCAATATCTCATCAGGAAACTTGTGACTAATATTATTGATTGTTACCGTTACATTTGGAATGTTAACCAATTCTGTAATTTTACTATTTTGAACATTGATTTTAGATAATTGCCAATTTTCATCTCCTTTATTATCTTGCAGAAATAAAATATTATTATCATAACTCCAACTATAAAAACGAATTCCTCTTTGCTTAGCGTTGGTTAAAACTTTAGCTTTAGTTT
>JAKONF010000128.1 GCA_022702085.1 Rickettsiaceae bacterium
CTAAAAAGAACTTCTGAAAAACATCTTTCTGGCACTAGTGGTCGTAATGGCGGCTACTCTGCTCAAAAGCTTAAAGATCCTTTTGAAATTAAGCCTAATGGTAATAACGTCTCTATGCAGCAACAAATAATGAAAACTTCCCAAAATCAAACTAATTATGATATAGCTTTACAAGCTTATAAAAGTACCAATACTTTAATCAATGCAGCACTTGGCAAACAGCAATGAATAAGTTTTTAAAGATCATATTTGTTATAGCTGCGTTTTACGCTTTACCTAGTAAAGCACTTGAAGATGATCTACAAAAAGCCATAGAAATAGGTGGTCATGGAAGTAAATTTCAAGCTGAACGCCTTAAAGTTGCTGCTGAAAATTTAGCAAATGAAAACTCTACTTCGCAAACTCCAGGTGGTGATCCATACCGAAGAAAAATAATTTTCGCTAAGAATAGATATGATCGTAGACTCAAAACTTACGTAGTGACTACTAAAAAAGTTGATGTTGACAAAACTCCGTTCACTGTTAAATATGATCCAAATCATCCTGGAGCTGATTTAAACGGCTATGTTAAACTACCAAACTTACAAAAAGAAATAGAAAAAGCAGATGCCAGCGAGGCGCAACGTAGCTATGAAGCAAATTTAAGTATAATGGAAATGTCCAAAACAATGATGCAAAAAACTTTAGAAGCGATTAAGTAGTATGACCATAGATAGTATTTCACTAATTGCACAAAATGCATATTCTAAAATAAACAACCAACCAGTATCTCAAAATATCGATACTAAAACTGAAGCCGTGAGCTTCCAAAACATGGTTAAGGTTGAATTCAATAAATTTGCTAAAATGTCACCAGAGCAGATCATGCAACATATAAATAGCGTGAAATCTGTCGAAAACTCGCCAAATAGTAGCATAATTGGTTCTGCTTTTGGTGAACTGCGTAAAAAAATTAGTAATCAAGATAAAGTAATTCAAGATTCTTTGATAGGCGAAGCTTCATTAATAGACGTTATAACGGCCGTAAATGATGCACAAAAAACTGTTACTTTGCTGACTACAGCCAGGGATAAAATCTTAGAATCATTCGAAAAAATCGCTAATATGCAGATTTAGCTTTTGCTGATATTTAACAGTTAGTACATAAGACACAAAACAAAATTTAATGTTCAATAAAGAAAACACTATTGGCTATATATTGGTAAAAATTCCTGAATACGAAAATAGTTGGAAAGAACATTTGGAGTATTGGAAGGGTAATGATAATAGAACTATTGGTCTTGATATTGTTAGTTTTTTAGATTTTACAACTGAAAAAATCGAACAAAAAAGACATGATTTATTACCTATAATATTTGAAATAATTGAAGAGCTTGTTGAATATGGTGACTCAGAAATTATTTATGCAGTTAAAATGATGTTTTTGGAGAACCTAATTAATAGAGTTGGGCACAACCCTGAAACAATGTCCTATGAAACAATTATTCCAGCACTTAGATCTAAATCTAAAGAATTTTGTAGATTTTTAGATGTATTTTGGGGGAATCAAACTCCAGGTCTTTGGGACAAGAACGAAAATTTTATTCCACAAATAGGAAATGATTCTGTACTAAAAGCAAAATTGTAGTTCTTTTTATTATAAAAATTAGAAAATAAATAGGACGCTTCGCTAAATACTCCTACTTTTATTCTTGCCTAAAGTTTTGCTCTTATTTTCTAAGTACTTGATAAAGTTTGGAGAATATTTAGCTATTTCTTGTTTTGTGCCGCCGCTGTAATGTTTAGCGCGGTTCATACCACCAACGAGCATATTATGAATGAAATTATCACGCCTACTCTCGCCAGCAATTCTTCTAGGATTCATAATTTTATAAACTTGATATACAGCAAAATTTTTGATGATTTTTTTTAAATCTTGCCTTGATCGTACAGTAATACCTGCTGCTTGATATGCATCAGGTTCAATTTCATTGTTGCTGATATTTTCAATTTTGTGATCAATTAGATATCTACTTATTTCTGCAATATTTTGCATTACCGCTTTTTCATCTATAGCTAGATTTTTTTTTAAATTTTGGTTTTTTTTCTTGATATTTCCTATTTGACGTTTTATCAACAGGATGATTTGGGTTTGCAATTTAGTCAAATCCATGGTTTCTTCATTGAAATTAGCGAGTATCTGCTCAATTTCTTCATCAAAACTTTCGCTATCTAAAATGTCGGTCAAATGTATTTCTTGTTCATCATTTAGCTTAAAATTAAAGATATCTTGTATGTGAAGATCCTTGATTGCTTGATCTAAATTTTTAAAATCTTTATTAAAAGATTTCTTATTCTTGCTATCTTCACTCATCAATTACTCTATTGGGTTTTTGATTTATGGATACTTGTTCTGTGACGGTTCGACTTTCTGATATAATCATTTTGAATATATTCATTAGAAGTATAATGGGCTCTATATGTCCTACGCACAATGATGCCCTTTTGCCTTTCTATTATAGTTCTGCACACCATAGCCGAGTCAAGAGCACGTTGTTTTTTAGCAAATTTATTTTGCTTGTCTTGACAAAATTCCCCTATATCTATATTTTGCCAAACCAAGCCATCATAAATTTTTAATTTTAGATAACCGCTAAATTTTAGATTTTCATAATCACCTAGATAAGAGCAAGTAGCATCGTCATTTAATAATAATAAGGTATCGCCAATGCTGCAGTTTTTAAGATCGTCAATATATTTAATATAAACTTTGCCTGACAAAGTTATTTTTTCTGGAATTGCCATGATAATTTAGAATTTAACCTCAATAATTTTGATTAATTTAATTGCAAAAATTTCATTTTTAAAGTTTTATATTGTCATATGATAGTCAATTTTATTAAGAATATAGGATGAACCAACAGGAATTTTCACTTTTAGCCAAAAAAACTTTATTTTATATCTTTGAAACTATAGAAGACCAAGACCAGGAATGCATCTACGATATTGATTTTGATGGTGACATTGTCACTGTTAAATCTCCTGATGGCGTTTTTGTCATTAATAAACATTCTGCAGCGCAGGAAATTTGGCTTTCATCTCCTATCAGCGGCCCATATCATTTCTCGCCCACAGAAAGTAGTTGGCAATCTTCCTCTGATGAAGATTTATATGATATTTTATCTACCGAACTTAACATTAAATTTTCTTCAAAATATTGAATGTTTTTAAAAAATTTCAAAATATTATTAAGTTACCTAAAATCTCACAAATCTCATTTGATAATTGTCATTATTTCGCTAATTAGCGTTGCAGTTACCTTGTTATTGATGGGTAATGTTTTCAAAAATCTGGTTGATAATGGTTTAAAAACTAATGACATAGCTGCTATTAATCGTGCCATATTTTCTATCTGTTTTTTAGTTATTATATTTGGCATATCGAGTTTCTTTCGTTCCTATTTTATCAATATAATTGCTGAAAAAATTATTTCAGAGATTAAAGTTAAAATTTATGGTCATTTAATTAATTGTGAAATTGAACAATTTGAATCAATGAAAATAGGAGATTTAATCAGCCGCTTTAGTTATGATACTGAACAAATTGCTAAATTAATCGTCAATTTTCTTTCGTTTTTC
>JAKONF010000131.1 GCA_022702085.1 Rickettsiaceae bacterium
GCTCCAAATTCGCTGCTAATATGCACATTTGTTCTCTATTCCAAGCCATCATTCACCTCTTGATCTATTAGTTAGGCGTTCAATATGTTTTTGATAACTCTTGCCTTGAACTAATCTTTGTACAAAAATACTTGGGGTATGAATATTATTTGCTTCTAATGCACCAATCTCAACGATTTCTTCCACTTCGCAAATAGTAATTTTGGCAGCCATGGCCATAATTGGATTAAAATTACGAGCTGTTTTGTTATAAATCACATTACCACTTTTGTCAGCTTTCCAACCTTTAATAATTGCTAGGTCTGCTTTTAGAGCTGTTTCTAGAATAAAATTTTCGCCATTAAACTGCCGTACTTCTTTATCATTAGCTGCAAGCGTGCCAAACCCTGTACGAGTATAAAAAGCAGCAATCCCTGCTCCTCCTGCTCTGATGCGTTCAGCAAGGGTCCCTTGGGGATTGAGTTCAAGTTCTAAGCTACCATCTAGATATTTTTGTTCAAAAGTTTTATTTTCACCAACATAAGAGGAGATCATTTTTTTTATTTGGCCATTCTGCAGTAAAATGCCAAGACCATGACCATCAATGCCGCAATTATTACTGATGATGGTTAAATTTTTTACCTTGGCTTGTTTAAGGCCTAAAATTAGATTTTCAGGTATACCGCATAAACCAAAGCCACCAGCCATAATGGTCATACCATTGAAAACCACGCCTTCCAAGGCTAAATCTGCTGAGTTACATATCTTTGTCATCTATTACATAAATTAATTATCTATAGTAATATGATAGACTATTAATCTCGTTTGTCATCTGATGAACAGTTTTACTAATAATAAAATTTATAGTTGTTCAAATTTTAAAGAATCGACGTAAGCTTCACATTTACCTGTGACTTCTGTTGAATTTTCTAGTGATATATCATTTAATAATAAAGTTAAATAACCACTAGCCTGTTGCCATTTTGTAAAATTAGTATTTGTAATTGAAATTGATTTTTCAATCAACGTAGAGTCATTATTGATATTATCATCTACAAATTTATTATTAATTTTCGACGTCCATTCGTATTTATCGTCTAGCCTATTATATATGGCTTTTTGCTTTGTTACATATTTTTGCCATGTATTCTCATTAACCTGCGTTGAATTTTCTTCAAATATGGTTTTATTAGATAAATTCTTTAATTCATTTACCAATTTTACTGATTTTTTGTAATCATCAATATGTTCAGGATTAGATTTGATTATATCCTCTAATGTACTATTTAAACTTTCTTTTAATTTATCATATATTTCTTGATAATCTTCTTTTAGTATAATTTTAGTTATTTCCTCTTTATTGTTCTTCAGATATTTTAACAAAGTCTGAATTGCTCTAACTGAAGATATGAATTCTCTTTTTTCTATTTCATAAGCATAATAGTCTATTTGTGCTTGATCAAGATCCCTACTATAGGGTTGGCTGAATAAATTAGACATATACTCATTTAGCTCTTTATTGCAAGCATTACATAATTCAATAATTAAACCATAAATGTGTCCGTAAGTAGAGTTTTCATAATCTATATGAATCGTCTTACTGTATATTCCAAAGCTAACACCAAACTTAACAGTGTCTCTATATTCTTTTTCGTCATTTTTATGTGAAAATCTTACTGTTATTGAATCATGTTTTTTAATAGCTTCTTCATATAAATTGTTTAAAATACTATTTAAAATTGGCATATCAGATTTTATAAATTTTATCATCTCATTTACATGTGATTTCTCCAGTACATTTAAAATTCCGTAATCAATAATGATGTTATTTAAAAATTCTACTCTTTTCATAATTTTATTTTAATGAATTTTATGAAATAGATTTATTATAACATCTTGCCAACTGCAATGTCATTTACATCTGTTTCATAATTCGCTGGGTCATTAAATGGCATTTCTTGATAACTATTTTTGAGGTAAAATTGTAATGAGCTTTTTCTAGATTCTGCATGGATGCTTTTAACGCCTAGAGTTTTTAGCCATTTTTCTATCAAAGTTAGAAATTTGCTACCCTTGCCTTTAGTACGTTTATCTTCATCTATAACGGTAATGCGGATTGCTACTCTACTTTCAGGCCAAAATTGTAAATGAGCATAGCCAATTATATCGACGCCCTGATACAATATCAAATGTGTATGCACAGGGTGATTAAAGGTCCAGGTGTAGGGATCATTCATATTTTGAGGAGCAAAAAAATATTTATTACGCAAGTTTTTAGCTGCATTCCATTCTATTTCATGTAAGCAGTTAAAGATGCGTAAGCGATTATAACCAGCTTTTTTAAGAATATTATGAATAAAATCAGCTTTACGTAGCGTGTAATTCACAAAAATTGAATTAGCTTTTTGGTGGGCTGACTCATCCTTTAGAATCTCATATTTGAGTTGCTGGTAAGCTTCTCTAGCTTCTGCGTGTTTTCTTAAATAGTCTCTAAAAGCTAAATTTAGCTCAATCTCAGGATGGTCTTGCTCATATAGATGAAGATTGAAGTCCATATCACTTTCTTTACCAAAAAAGTGACGCATGGGAATA
>JAKONF010000146.1 GCA_022702085.1 Rickettsiaceae bacterium
CAATCATGCCTATTACTATTGGCTGATGAAACTGGCGAGCTTGATATGATTTTTTGATATGAATCATATTAGGTATCATAATAATTTTTTCAGCAGCAAAACCATTATTTAGTAAATATGATCTCATATATTCAGTTAAAGCTACGATGTAATCACATTTACTTAGATGTTTAACGCTACCATGAGCTATACCAACTACAGGAACTTGACTCAAAGAACGAGTAAAAATTATCGCTCTACTGCCATGAGCTATAATTATTTGCGGCCGTAAAAAAAAGATGATGATTTTTAAATGCAGCCTAGATAGCAAATCCCAGTTACCAAGATTTGATATTTTTAAACTATGAACTACTGAGTTTATTTGTGCTCTGAAACTAGTGACATTGATTACTTGATGTCCTAGCTGGCTAAAAGCTTTATCTTGATCAAGGAAAACTTGCTGCACGCCGCCTAGATCTTTGCTCAGCATTACATTTAAAATTCTCATAATTTTAACACAAATTAATGATTATCTAGAAAAGTTTGAAATCCGGCGTTTTATTTAGCGTTTCAAAAGTATTAGCATCGTTTAATTTCTTGACTAATAGACTCATCGCCTGATGATAATGAGTTTTATTAAATAAAACTGTTAGTTGCTCTTCATTTATATTTTTATTATCAAAGGGTATGTGATAATGATCTTGATATAGTTCATCATCAAAACCTTCTCCATCATTAAGATCAGCAAAACAATTATATTGCCAATCTCCTGTATTGTATTTTAAGTCAAGTATTTCATCATCATTATCGTATTTATCAGGATAATTTTTTGAATAATATTTAAGAGTTTTAGCAAATTCTTCTACTGAATTAAGGCATAAGCCACTTGAGTCTATAGAAAAGGCATAAAATTGTTCGTCTTTATGTTGCTCAGCAAAATCTTTTATGGTTTTCATAGAAAATTCAAACATTTTTTCAACATCAAACATATATCTACTTTTTTAAAATATTTATCAATTCATCAATCTTTAAAGTACATTCTTGCCTTTGATCCAAATCTTTGAGCTTGAAGATGTTACCATTTTTTTCTTCATCTCCAATAAAAATAATATGTCTAGCATTAGCTTCAAGGGCGCGTTCAATCCTTTTATTGATTTTACCTTTTAAATCTACTGTGCAAGCAATATTGGAATCGTGTAGAGTACTCATGAGTTTAATGCAAGCCTCAATATTTTCATCACCAATTGGCATGATGACTGTGCTGCGTTGTTGAGGTAATTGATATTCCCGCATAAGTGCTAATCGCTCAATACCTGAAGCAAAACCAATAGCAGGAGTATCAGGGCCGCCCATTAACTTAGCTAAGCCATCATATCTACCACCTGCTAAGATAGTCGATTGCGCGCCAAGCCTAGTGGTAGTAAACTCAAAGGCAGTATGGCAATAATAATCTAGGCCCCTGACTAATCTTGGATTTATGGTATATTTTATGCCTAGTATATCAAGATATCTTAGTATCTTATCAAAATAATCTCTGGTAGTAGATGTGTAATGTTCATTAATGAGAGGCGCGGCTTTAGCAATAACCTGATCATTTTCATCTTTGGAATCAAAAATTCGCATGGGATTTTTGATTAATCTTTTTTGGCTATCTGCTGATAATTTATCTTTATAACTTTGGAAGTAATCAACCAATATTTTTTGATAAGAAGCTCTTGACTCAGCGCAACCTAAAGAATTTAGCTCAAGCGTATAATCAGTTAATTCTAATCTGTTTAACAGATCAGCCCCTAACTTGATCATCTCTGCATCGGATTCTGGCCCTGACGCACCAAGATGCTCAAAATTTAGTTGATGAAATTGTCTTTGACGAGCAAATTGAGGCCTATCATGACGAAAAACTGGCCCATAAGAAAAATACTTAAGTGGCAGGGAGTGATGTAAACCATTAGAGATAAATGCTCTAACAATGCCAGCAGTAAATTCAGGCCGCAGAGCAATATGATCATCATCACGGCGAAAATTATACATCTCTTTGGAGACAATATCTGAAGTCTCACCAAGAGTACGATCAAACACTTGCACAAATTCCATAATTGGCGTAGCTAAGGGTTCGTAACTATATAACTCACTTACAAATTTAGCAGTATCTATTATATATTGCTGGACTTTATATTCCTGAGGCAATAAGTCTTTGGTCCCTCTTAATGGTTGTAGTTTGTTCATATTATTAATTTTTTGACTTAATTATTGAATTGATCATTTATCAACCGAATAATAACTTTTTCTTATAAGTAATGCTAGCATAAATGTTTTTACTTCAATCTCTTGATTATCTGTTGACCTTTATTAAATAATTTTAACCATTAAATTAAAAAATCTTGACAATATTAAATAAATAATTAAAATATATTTATTAATTTAGTAATTAAGAGGTTAAAATGAAGAGTCGTGAAGAAGAGTTGAGAGAAAAGAATACCTATATTATGGAGATGATTTTTCAGTATGCTATGGGTCATATTAGCATGAAAGAAGTAAAAAAACTTGTAGCTGAAGCAATTAGTGAGGGTGCTGATATCAATAGAATTGACGTGTTCGATA
>JAKONF010000151.1 GCA_022702085.1 Rickettsiaceae bacterium
TAATCAGCATCACTATAAGCATGACATCAAACCAGATCATAATCGGCGAGCTGTTGCCGCTAATAACAAGCAATTAAGACAGGCCAACCTACAACAAGATCAAGTCATAGAATAGATGACTAAAACAAAGATGGTAAGCGTTGGTGGCTCTTATTTTATGATCAACTTCATCTTTAAATTTAGCGCGGCTGCTGAATGGTATCCTATCTTGAGTTTAAATTAGATAGTCAAAACCTAGCTGAGTACCACGGTAGTGATAATAAAACAGATAATTTATAGTGTCTGTAAGATCAAATCTTGACTTTTACAACTGAAAGCAGCTAATTATTTTAATGAATATTGGTTTAGCTACTTAAGTGAGGCACAAACAATCATTACCAATTGGCAAAACCATTATAATAACCGAAGACGTCACAGCTCTTTAGGTTATTTAACACCGAAAGACTTTATAAAAAAGAATAGTTGTGATAAGTTAAGTTTTCAAGTAGCATGAAAATTGTCCACTTCCTTTTGCACTGTTTAATGGGGCAGATCAGCACTTCTTTAAAAAATTTATCAGTAGCCAATTGGATAAGACGCCAACAAGGTTAATTTTACCATTAATTTTTAGGATGCATTGGCGTAATGTCAAGGTAGACATTGATTACAGTGCTGAGAGTTGTCAAATGTATTTAACAGATTGAGCTTGATCAATAAAAAATATTAATTATCATATTCAAATAGGTTATGTGGTGGAACTTGATAACTTAAAAATTTTTCCTTAAGATATTCAAAGTTTTGGTCCTCAATAAAGATCTTATGATGCTCCATAGAATTTGAAAATCCAGTTTCTTCATTGTCAATGACATGATACTCCTTAGAACTTGAAACAGTTATTAATGTCTGATCTTTATCTTTATTACCAGCTACAACAGCTGGATTAATAGCTGTTTTATCATTATCTAACTCATACATCGGTTCAAATTTGTAATTCAGCAATAATTTTACCACTTCTTCATTTTTACTTAATACTGCTAGATGTAATATATTTCTACCTAAATAATCTTTCTCATTTAAAGATATAGGATTTAGACTGATTAATAATTTAATAGTTTCTTGAGTACTATAAATAGATGAAGCTGCATACTGTATTGCTGTATATCCTTTATTATCTCTGTCATTTATACTCTCTTGTTTTACATTTATTATATACTTTATAATTTCATAAGAATTACGTACAGACATAGCAGCAAAATGAATGGCAGTTCTACCTTCATGATCTCTTTCATAAATTAAGTCAGAATTCTTGAAAATTAGAAGATCTACAACTCTTTTCTGACCATAAAAAGCAGCTGAATGAATTAAACTTCTGCCAGATGTACTTACTATATTAATTAGATCAGGTTCAATCCTTAATATTGTTTCCATAATATTTGCAATGTTTGCATTGTCTATTTCTGCAATAATGTGTAAAAAATGGCCTATTTGACTAGTATTTTCTTTGATATTTATTTTTTTTAGTAAATCTTTAGCATTTAATAACTCATCATTTATAATTAATTTTAATAATTCATCCCACATATTGAATTACATACCATAACTTAACAAAAAATATTATAATTAACTTAAGATAGGAATTCAATAACATTATATATATTTAACTTTTTAGTTAGAATTTTATCCAATATTTATTACATATATTCATTAACCATAAATTCATTTTGATTCACCTATAATTAACAATTGATCTTGTATGGTTTTAGTGTCCTCTAAATGATCGTCCCATATTTTGTTAGTTCTCAGATCAATTTCTTGTTTCAATATGTCTATGACATGATCAGGTACAACACTAAAATCATAATCTAAATTAATAATATCAAGAAATCTTAAAACTGCTATATATTCTAAAGGCAAGATTTCTGAATCTAGAAATTCATCATATCTTTTGTATATATGTGTAATTATTTTACTATTATCTAAAATATCAATTAAGTTATTGTTATACAGGTCGCTTTTTATCAAATTGTAATGGATAATCTTCATTAAATCCTGAATATATAATACCTCTGTTGATGATTTAAATTTATTTGATAATTTTTGTTCTAGTAGCTCAGTAAACCATTTTTTGTCTATTTCATAATATGTATTAAGATTCAAAGTTATCTGTTCTTCATTAATAGAAAATATTTTCTCTATAGCTGTAGTTATTATTAGATCTTGCTCAATTTGAAAATATTTTTTTTTTTAGCTATATCATAAGCAGTCAAACCTAACTCATTTTTAATATGTATGTCAGCACCATTTAAGATAAGAAATCTTGCTATGTCTATATTGTTGCGATATACTGACTCATGTGTAGGGGTATCACCATAACTATCTATAACATTTATTTCAGCACCTTTATTCAATAAAATTACTACAATTTCTAAATTTCCTATTCTACTAGCAGTATGTAATGTAGTCTCATCTCCAGTGCGTTGTTCTATATCGATGATATTTGTATCGAAATTTTGATTCAACAAAATCCTTATTAATTCATTGTTGTATATTTTCTGATTGAGTGCTGCTTGAACAGGATTTAATCCTTGGTTATTAAAAACTTCTATATCTATTCCATTTTTTATTAAGAAATTTACTGTTTTTATACAATTTTTTTCAATAGCAACAAATATCATAGGGTCTCTGTCTAAATATCTATTATTAAAACTTTTTATAATTTCATTTTTTGATTGTATGTTTAGTGAATTCAAAATATCACTAGCATTACTTAAATTTCCTGAATCAATTGACTTATATATTAAAAACTTTGTTGATCTTGATAACAAAACATGTTCCTCAATATAATGATCAGGAACTTTTCTCTTTGACATAAAATATAAATTATATAGATTAATAATAAAAACAATATTATAAAAAATGTATAAAAACAATATCCATTATGATTTATTAGTATATTATATTTATAATTAGTTAATTATATTAAACCATAGTTGTTTTTCATATAATAGTATAATTAATTCTTGAAATATAAAAAATTCTCTATGATTGGCTTATATTCCAAAATTTCGTGAAATTGAGTGTGAAGTTAACCTATTCCTAGCCAAATCCAAATAATAAAATACTATTGTTTATAAATAATAAGTTCATATCTGTACACATGAATCAGAAAAGAGAGATGGATCTTGAATAACTTGTAGAATCGTGGAAACATCAACTTATTGAGCGTTTTGATATAAAGTTATAATAATTTAAATAATGAAGAAACTTCAATTATTATTGGTTGTTTGAGTGATAAAAGTCAGATAATTGATATAAATATAAGCAACAACTTATTAGACCACAATACAGCAAAAACTATTTATGAAAATTTTAAAGACCATAAGAAACTCAAAGGTAATTTGATTAATCAATGACACTTTCTTCACGTCACTCATGGTACTTATATAAGTAATAAAAGTACATAAACATTGATTTTCACATACTACTCTCAACTCGTCATTTACGTTTTGGCCAGAAGCACCCAGAGTGGAATAAGAAAGCTGAGTTAAAAGAGTGGAGTCAGGCTTGGGCTGGTCTCGCTAACGTTCACTTAGCAAAACACGATTATGAGATGAAAATAGATCACCGAAGCATAGAGAGCGGCGAATTAATTTAGAGCCACAGCGTAAAGTAGATAGAGCAAACATCAAACACAGAATAGCTAAGGAAAATGGCGAGCGTATCTACAATAGGCCAGAAATTGCTCTAGATGCACTAACTAAGCAGCAGCCGACTTCTTCTGCTGATGATTTTGCTAAGTTTGTTAATCGTCATGCTTCAGACCCTGAACAATTTACAGGTACATGAGTGGGTGAAGCTAGGAAAAGACCATTTGAAGAGAAAACGCTTTTTTAGCAAAGAAATGCTGGCTTTAGACACTGATATACTCAAAAGTATTAGCAATCTAGAGCTAAACCTAAAGCTAAAACCATTACTTGATTTAGATAAAAGATTTGAGAAGAACGCTCTTTCTTACAAGTAGCAAATGAAAGTAGTACTTGCTGAGAAATACAAAGAATAAAAAGAACAGTTTTTAGTTTTTTCATAATCTTATCTAAAACATATTCTGATAGTATAATATTTACTCTTGCAGCTTGTTGTAGATCTATAGGTGAATCCATGAGAAAAATTTATGGAAACAAAATTAGATTCATAACTGCTTTAGTAGGAATTGCCGGAGCAATAGGAGATATAGCTGTCCAGTTTAAAGGTTTTGGTGACATATTTCATTACTTTGCTGGTTTATCTAGTAGTAATGCTATAATATTAGCAGGCATAATAGTTACTATTTACTCAGCTTTTGGAGGTGTAAGAGCTACATATGCCGATATATTATAATCCTCTACTTTTGGTTTTGCTATACCATTAATCGGCGTAATAATATGGAGTCAGATAAATAATTTTAGCATAATAGCAGCTTTTAACCAACCATTGTTTAATTATAAGGAAGCATTGAGTTTTGATAATCCCAATCTGGTTGAGATGTTAACGATGATTATACTATTGGCTTGAGAGCTTTGATAATAATAGGAGTGACTGCCATGGCTATGTCCACTGCTGATTCTTATATTAATGCATCAAGTATATTATTTACTAAAGATATTTGTAAATCACTGAAAATTAAAATCTCTAAATTATTTATTTTAAGATTTTTTGGTTATTCAATTAGTATCATAGCTGTGCTATTAGCTTTATGGAGTGCATCTATTAATGTATTACACAAAGGACTTGAAAAAGTAGTAGATAAGCTGCTTTTAATCCTGATATAGCAGAAGTTGTTTGACAGCTTTAACTCAAATATTAGATAACCTAATTATTAATGCTTTTACTTAACAATTATCTTTATAAAATATTAATAAAAAAATACATAACATGTTTATTATTGTAAAGCATCACCCAACATTGTTATTTTAGAATCTAAATATTCATTATAATCACAAAGTGAATTAAATTCTTTAGTTGAATCTATGATCATATCAATTATTTGCAATAATGAACTTTGTTTACTGTCTGAAGTAGATTTAATTTGATTTAAAAGATCAACAATTGCTTCTTTTTTACTTACAATGTTGTCATTGCTATGCTTTATATCCTGTTCATATAGAACTTGATCAAACTTTTTAATTAAAATACTATCATATTCTGGTATATTATTGCATTTCTCGATTTGTTGATACTTAATTACATCTTTATATTTAGTTTGATATTCATATTCTATTTCATTTTTATTATATTTCCGAGTTTGTTTTTTAATACATACCTGATTGTATAAAAAATTTGGTCCTGAGGGGGAAGCATAATCTACATAAATATCATCTAAGGAATTACTATGATCGTGGATTGTACAAGGTGTGATCCCAGGAAATCTAAACCATTGTTTTTCATAAGTGGCGCGCACTTGTATTACACAAGGTTCCTTGACTATATATGGATGTTGCTCTGTATAAAGCACTTGTTTAAAACCTATAAACTTTGTTTCAGCTTCAAGGAAATAATATTTTTCATCATTCAGACTATCTTCCACATTTAATTTATTTAGATGGGCGTGTTGTAACTCTTGAAAGCTAGTCTTTAATTTATTCATATATTCAAGAACATTGTTGGAAGCTTTTTTTGAATTTTTAGTCATGTAATTTCTCTTTGATAAAAGATTGAATCAATATTCAATATTTACCAATACTTTAGTTTGCTGTCAATTAGTGCTTTGAAATTGTCAAATAATCTTTGTTTATCAATTAATTATAAGTTATATAATATTAATATTATAATTTAATAATTGATCAAAATAATGAAAGATTCATCAAAAGATAAAATCACCAATTTAGAATCAGCTTTAGAAAATGCTTTGGATATTGGAGATGAAAATGAAGTTGAAAACCTGTTAAATTTGTTGACAAAATTTAACAATTGTAAAGACGCTGAGACAAGCTCAATACAATCAAATAGCAAGATAGATATAATGGAGGAAAAAGATGTTAGTAATAAACCACTGCCATTAAAAGATTTTAGTATTGATAATATTCAACATTCTTTACAAGAAGCTCTTGAGCAGGGGAATGCAAAGATGGTTGATTACTACATGTTTTTATTAGGTCAAGGAGTTTGATATTGAAAATATTACCTAACTTCTCTGTTTGTTTTGATACTTATAAGTTAATTTCCAATCACCAAAATCATCAATAGATAATACTACAGGTAGTTGGAGCAGAATCCAATGGCGGGGATGAATTTAACTAGTCATACTCAAGTATTAACTCTCCTTTAACTTAAGCACATGTAACTGAGAAAGAAAATAAATTATGTGATGATTATAATGAAATGTAAGAAACGAGGGAACAAAAAATCTGATTCTAGGTTTAAAAGAATATACTTTATTATTGTTAATCTTCATTCTGTTTTTTCAACAGAGATAACTTGCAGTGCTTATGATTAAGTAGCTTGCTTCATATTTTATTATGAATGTTTTTACTTGCTAAATTAAACATTAATACCTATAGTTATACATAGACATTGAGTAATATCTTTTAGTTGCTAATTATTACATGATAATTGATCTAGAAATTTTTGTGGTATTAGCATTTTTATATGTAAATGACAATTAATAAAACAACGTATGTGGTTAAAATATTTAATAGAAGCAATCAAAAATAATGATGATCAGCAAATATTAGAAATAACTGAAGTTATTATAACTAAAGCTTTCAATGAAATAGAAATTAATGGTTCCACGGCTTTGCACTGGGTAGCTTGGTACGGTCATGTACAAGCTACCCAAATGTTGATAAACGCTAGACCCGAAATAGCTAAGTTATTGGATAATGATGGCTTTTCAGCTTTACATTATGCAGCTTTGAACGGAAGCGTAAGAACTATAGAAATATTATTAAAATTCAAGCCTGAATTATCTAATATGGTAACTAATGGTGGCTCTACTGCATTAAAAGCAGCATGTTGGGGTCAGCATTGGGAAGCAAGTAAGTTGATACATTCTTATCAAACTAGCATAAAGCATGAAGACATACTTGAAACAGCAGCTCAACTTGATCACAGCGACCAAGACAAATCCAATAGCTCGATAGAATTAATAGCTTCGGAGGCAGGGCATATTGAAATATAAGATTATGATATCTTTTGGATATCAACTCTTTACTTAAATGAATTAAAAAATTAATTTACGCCATTAATTCTGATTTTACAGACAAGCAAAGTATAATAAAAAAAGGCTCCTTTACCAGTAATAATTTCTTATGAGTAGCATTGGACTTATTTGAAGGTAAAAATCAAGAACTAGCTAAGAAAAAAACAATAAAGGTGTCTGAGACAAAAATACTAGGCAAGCAACAGAATGGTAAGGTAAGACTGCCCAGGCTTTTTCGATACCGCAGGAGTTGAGCAAGAAATAGCTAATAGTTTTTACATAACTAGGTTATTTGAAACTAGTAAAAAGATGAAGTTTGTGCTGATAACTACGCAAGAATCCTTGAAAAGAAGTAGATATATAGTTGAAGTAGTAACTCAACTAGCTCGCACTTTTATTTGGAAGGTCATCTATCGTTAGTGGTAACCAGGTGTAGTATTTCTAAAAAGGCCGCACATATAATAAATTCTCTCGTTAATATACTAGAACAAAATAAAAATATATCAACAGATGCTAAAAAGATATTTGAGTATTTAATTGAATCAAATTCAATATATAATTTTCCTATTCCTATAAAAGAGGGAATAATCAAAAATGCTCCAAACTTACTGGCAGCTATTGAGCAAACTAGCTCATATTCAGAAGGAAAGAAAGATAAGCAGGGTAAAGTTAATTTAAAATTTTTACCTAATACTGCCATATACGATAATTCAATGATATATATGCAAGAGCTAATCTCAACTATTACAATTAATCGACTTATTTTTTAGACTTAGAAAATTGCTGATCTTAGTTGGGTAATTTTCTAAAATCTCTGCCCTCAAAGTCATCAACATTTAACTCAATTTCCAGGCGTAAGTCTTGGCCTTTATTTTCTTCTCTTGTTCTACCATGTTTTATGGCCACCCAGACTACCGGCAAAATTTCTGCTTCCATCAGTTTTTCTACTTTGGCAATAGAGCGTTCATCAAATTTTACTAAATCATCGTAGAAATGATCTTCGACTACTTCTCTAGGCAGAAGGCAATTTATTACTCGACCATCTTATTCTACTGTTACTGAGAAATAAACGCTCCAAAAGTGCGATACTTGCGGATATTTTTTGATAGTTATATCTTCGTTGTATTCCAAATTACTACAAATCATTAGTAGATCTCTTGCTTGGCTGGTTGTTTGCTTGTTAGTTTTGTTTAGCATCAAGATTATACTGATAATTGAAAGAAGAGCAAAACACCAGTAAAATTATTAGAGCTTAAGATTTGAGGTTATTGATTTTTTGTTCTGATAAACCAGTAGCGGCAGAGATTACTTTTACGTCTATGTGTTGAGCTAATAGATTTTTGGCAATTAAAATTTTTCTTTAGCTTCGCCATCTTTTCTCTTCACCTCTAGCTTCAGCAGCATGGAGTTCGTCGCGGTCGGTGTGAATTTGTTTTTGATAGTAAGAGTAGCTAGCCCTCTCTTCTTTGGTCATTTTGAGGATGCTGAGCTTTTCAGCTACTTGAGCCATGTAAGGAGAATGATAGTGCATCGGTACTTCATCACATGCAGCCAGTCATCAATCTCTTTTTCTAACCGATCATTAAATAGCGGCACTGAGATATAGAAGTATTCAGGCAAGATATCAGTAGAATCGAAGGTTTCACCTTGCTGGTTTTTGATGTGAACAGCTAAACGTTCATTAGTTTCTATCTCATGAATGATCGTCTTGCCATGATAGATAGCACCGCCACCACTTTTGCTAAGGTTGCTGTTATCACCAATCTTACCGCCTTTGTCACTAGCACTGTCTTTGTGATTGCTAGCATTAGTAGAACCCTTAGTGCTACTGCCAACCAATAGGAAAGTAAATAAGGGAAATATGAAAGACTTTAAGAATTTGAGTGTAGTCTTCCCGTCGAGCTAAGTTATCACTGGCGTGGTTCTCAATGATCAGCCTTGATGTATTAAACAGTGATTTGTGAACAAAAGAGTCTTTGACGTTACGCTCAATCTCAATGATGTACTTACTACCATCCTCATCCTGAACAACAAGATCAGCGAGGCTGCGTTTGTTCTTAGCATTTACTCGATTACTTTCGTTCTCGAGTAAAGCCACAATCTTGACGTTCTTATAGCTAACAGCAGTAAGGAGAGCAGAGATAAAGCCCACAACTATTTAGTTAGTAGTCTCCTTTATCACGTAGGAGGTATACCATAATCAAAAGAGACTAAAGGTTTGGGAGAGCTATTGTTAGTATTAGTAGAGTTGTCTATAGAAGCAAGAGAATAAGTTAATGCAAAAGATACCATAGCCTACCACAGAAATTAAAAATAAGCAAGTAAGGTCCCTCCTAATCAAAAGTACCAAAACAATTGTAAGACAGATTAAGGATGATAAAATTTATCCTAAATAGAAAGATTGGTTAAAAATGAGGATGTAAAATAAAGTGTGTCAAACTAAATAAAGTTATAAAGATAATATAAATAACAATAAGAGGTTTGATATGAATGATAACACTAATAAATTAACTAGGAAGAGCAAGTAAGATCTTTGCCATCAGCGTCAAATGAAGCACTAACAGAGATAATAAAAGGTATGTACGCAGGTAAGCCATTGCTTGGTGCAAATGGATTATTAACCAACTTGGTAAAGGATTTAACACAAGTAGCTCTACAAGGAGAGATGGATGCCCATTTGCAAGATAATTCGTTAGAAGAAGGTAATAATAGAAGAAATGGCCTTGTTAGTAAGAAAGTAAAGACAGGTTCTGGTTCTTTTGATCTTGAAGTGCCTAGAGATCGTAATTCTAGCTTCGAGCCGCAGATAGTTAAGAAGAGGCAAACAATCTTAAATGAAGAGTTAGATAACAAAATACTGGCTTTATATTCACTCGGTACAAGTTACAGTGATATAGCTACTCATTTACAAGAGATTTATGGTGTAGAAGTATCAGCAACAACAATTACTTCAGTCACAGACCGTTTGATGCCACAAATATCAGAGTGGCGAAGTAGGGCTTTAGAATCTGTTTATGCCATAGTATTTCTAGATGCAATGTTTTTTAAAGTAAGGCAAGATAATAAAGTAACAACTAAGGTACTGTATAATGTAATGGGAATCACATCATCAGGTCATAAAGAAATATTAGGTTTTTATACTTGTGAAAGTGAAGGAAGTCATTTCTGGTTATCTGTTTTGAATGATCTTAAAGCTAGAGGAGTGAAGGATATTCTAATTATTTGTATAGATGATCTAAAAGGTTTCCCTGAAGCTATAGCCTCATCCTTTCCTCAAAGTGAAATACAGCTTTATATAGTTCACCAGATTCGCACTTCCTTGAAACATATAGCGAGCAAAAACCAAAAAGAATTTATGATTGATTTAAAGACCGTATATAAAGCAGAAAATAAAGATTTAGCTGAGTACAACCTATTAGCCTTGGAGGAAAAATGGGGAAGTATACTAAAACTAAAGGGGCATTTACTAGTGAAAATGCTTTGTTTAAATTAGTTTTTTGTGCTATAAAACAAATAACTAGTAAATGGAATCAGCCTCTACCAAATTGGGCTTTAACCATTTCACAGTTAGACATTTTCTTCCCTGATAGATTAAATTTTAAGGGGTGAAAAATTTAACGTGACACACTTTAAAAAACACTTCCTTAAAAATTTAATAATCTTCTTATTTCACCAAATGTGAGATCAAATCTCAACTAATACAGCTCATATGGTAATTCAAAAGCAAGTAGTTTCACTTCTAGATTATCTTTGATTTCATTATTTATTTCTGTTTGTGTAACATCAAGCTGGTTCTTTGTATGTTCTACATTACTAGTATCTTCTTTCACTTTAAAAGATTTTAACACTTCAATAGCTTTTAAATTGTTCAGCGCACATGCTGCACTTAAGGCGTTAAAACCATAATTATCTACAGCGTCAGCTATTTCAGGTTTAACTTTAAGGATTACTTCTACAGTTTCAATATAATTACACATAGTAGCTATGAATAAAGCCTTACAGTCACTCCTGTCTACTGCTTTAATTAGCTTAGATTTGGCTTCAAAAATTACTTTTATAGTTTCAACATGATTACACATAGTAGCTAAGAGTAAAGAATCAATGCCATTCTCATTTACTGCATCAATTAGCTCAGGATTAACTTTAAGAATGAGTTTAGTGATTTCATCATTCCCTATCAAAGCTGATACATGTAAAACAGTCGTACCTTCTTTCGGTTTGCTAAATACTGGATGCAAAGCATTATAGCCATTCTGCTCTACCATATTGATTAGCTCAGGTTTGATATTTAATAATTTGAGTGCCAATTCACTGTGGCCATTTGCAGTTGCAGCGTGTAGTATAGTCCATCCATGTATATCTACTACATTGATTAATTCTGGGTTATATTCTAGGAATAATTTTACTATTTCTCTTCTACCGCAATAAACAGCTTCATGCATTGCTGACCAATCATTATTGTCTAGTATATTAATGAGCTCTGGTTTTTCTTTTATTAAAATTTCGACTACTTTATTGTTCCCCCTTGCAGCTGCAGCATGCATTACTGTTTTGCCTTCTATATCTGTAATATTAATAAGCTCTGGATTTTTCATTAACAGTAATGGTATAATATCATCTCTACCATTGTAAGCAGCTTCGTGTAGTATTGACCAATTATTTTGATCTGATATATAGATCAGATCAGGTTCTGCTGACAGTAACAGTTCTATTGTCTGCCCACCACTACCTGATACTGCGTAATGTAAGGCTGTAGCTCCATTATTATCTACCATGTAAACCAGATCAAGATTTTTATCAATCAGTGCTTTTACCACATTGTTCTGAATTTTAGATATTGCCAGGTGTAAAACTGTTATCTTATCTTCATTAATTTCAGCTATTATCTCCTCTTTGTCTATAATATTTATTAGCTCTAAAGTGAAAGACTCGTTACCTTCTTCTATCGCTGTTATTAATTTTTTCAACATGTCATTATCATCACTTTCAAAAAAATATTAATTTTAGTTAAATAAGCCCAATAGGTCAAGACAATTGTTTAACCTAAATCTAGCAAGCACGATGGATTATAAAGACGGCGAACTACACAAAGCACTCACGTTAAAGAATGAGTTTATTCGTAATGTCACCCATGAGTATCATGCTCCAATGACTGGAGTAATTAGCATGTTAGATGGCTTAATTGCAGCTTACGACGTTCTTGATGATTATGGCCGAAAGAAAGCTATAGAGACTATTTATCAAAGTGCTTTGAGACTTGAGAGCTTTGACGACAACATCCGAGATTTAGCCAGGCTCTCATCTGGTGAAGCAGAACTGAATATTA
>JAKONF010000167.1 GCA_022702085.1 Rickettsiaceae bacterium
TTATAGATTTCGTCAAAATAATATTTATTTTGTAAAAACTGATAAATTAGACTGAATCTATCAGCAATTTTGCCGTGTAATTTTCGACTATATAATAAATAGCCAACTAATATGCCAATAATTCCTATTATCAGCGGTAGAGACTCAATTAACGCATTTTTGTTATGTCCATGTTCTGTTTTTAAAATAAATATACTATCACTGAAATAACCATCAATCCTATTCATGCCAAGTATATAATAGCCAATCATACCGCTAAAAAAAGCTCCAGTGGTAAGCAGCACTATCGGTATGTTCATTGTCTGTGATTCATGTATTTGTTCTATTTGCGCTTTTTCAAGTTTGCTTGTGCCATGAAATACTAGCATAATGATTTTCATTGAGTAGATGGCTGTCAAGGAGGCTGCTACTAGTCCTACTATAAACATGATATTATTGACGTCACCGTGAGCATTATAAACTGCCTCTAAAATCAGATCTTTTGAGTAAAATCCAGCTAATGGAAATATACCAATTAAAGCAAGAGAGCCAATCCAGAAATTAATGTAAGTAATTGGTAGCTTGTCCTTCAATCCTCCTAGCTCAAATATGTTTTGCTCATGCGTTGCGTGGATGACGCTACCGGCTGACAAAAACAGTAAGGCTTTAAAAAAAGCATGCGTTACTAAATGAAAAATTCCTGCTTGATAAGCAGATACTCCGCAAGCTAAAAACATATAACCAAGCTGACTACAAGTAGAGTAAGCGATAATTTTTTTTATGTCGCTCTGAGTAATAGCAATGGAAGCGGCAAATATGCAAGTAATACCGCCGATAATCGCAATTATTTGTAATATGCAGGGGCTATATTCAAATAGATAAGAGCAGCGGGCAAGTAAGAATACCCCAGCAGTAACCATGGTAGCTGCATGTATTAGCGCAGAAACAGGCGTCGGCCCTTCCATGGCATCTGGTAGCCAAACATGTAGGCCAATCTGAGCAGATTTGCCCATGCAGCCTATGAATAATGAGGCGCAGATTATATCCAGCACTTTCAGTTGAATACCTAGTAAATTTATTTTGCTATCCACCAGGCTTGGAGCTGATTCAAATATATGAGCAAAATCTGCATAACCGGTATAGATAACCAGTAAAATAATGCCAATTATAAAAGCACAATCGCTAATCCTGTTAACTATAAAAGCTTTAATTGCCGCAAAGCAAGCTGCTTCTTTTTTGTACCAAAAACCAATCAATAGATATGAGCATAGACCAACTCCCTCCCAACCAAAAAATAATTGCATCAGATTATCAGCGCTTACTAGCGCTAGCATAAAAAATGTAAAAAAGGACAGATAGCTAAGAAATTTTGGTAAGCACTCATCTTCCTCCATGTAGCTTAGAGAGTAAATATGCACAACAGTTGAGACAAAACTAACTACTATAAACATAATAGCAGAAAGTGAATCAACATAAATTGCCCAGTTAACTGATGAATTACCTAGATCGAACCATTTAGTCAATATTATATGAATAGGTTGCTGATTAATGCCAACTTGGTAAAATATTATAGTAGCAAGTAGAGAGCAAAAAATCATCGAGCAGCTAGCTATTCTACCAGCAGTGATTTTATCAATTTTTTGTGCAAATAAGCCATTGATCGTTCCTGAAAAGAGGGGCGTAAATATCACTAAAATTGCTAGTATATTCATCTTTAACCTTTCATTTGATTTAAATCTTCAACTTCTATAGAGCCTTTATTTCTATAGTAGAGGACCAAAATGGCAAGCCCTATTGAAGTTTCTGCTGCTGCAATAGTTAAGATGATGATGGTAAAAATCTGACCTGAAATCTCACCCATAAAACTTGAAAAAGCTACAAAATTTATATTTACAGCAAGTAGCATAATTTCTATCGACATAAGCAAAGTTATGATGTTTTTGCGGTTCATAAATAAGCCAACAATGCCCGTTACAAAGATAATCGAGGCTAAAATTAAGTAATGCGTTAGGGTAATTTCAGTTATCATAATCTATGCCCTCTACTCCAGAGCCAATCTTTGGCGAAAGCTGCTTAGTAGCATTATGTTTATTTCTCAGTAGTTGCTCAGTTGGATTCTGTTTCTTTACGCCAGGACGGAATCTTAATGTTAGAGAAATGCAAGCAATCATGGCGATGAACAATACAATACCACTACATTGAAATGGCAAAATGAAGTCGGTATATAATACTCTACCAATTGAGTAAACATTTCCTATATTTTCAGGAATAGCTAAGTTATTGGCTATATTTATTTTGGTATTTTTAGTGCTAAGCAGAATAATAACTACTAAATCCGTAAGCATAATTAGACCGATTAGCGCATTGAGTGAAATATTTCTTCTAAATTCACCTCTAATTTCAGCAAAATTGATGTTAAGCATCATCACCACGAATAAAAATAATACAGCTATGGCTCCAACATAAATAATTATGAGCATCATAGCGATAAATTCGGCGCCTAGTAAAATCATAAGTCCCGCGCCATTACAAAAAGCGAAGATAAGCCAGATCACCGAATATACAGGATTTTTGCTGACGATAACCATCGCGCTACTGAGTGTGATGTAAAAAGCGAATAAATAGAAAAATATCAGCATTGTTTAATTTACCGGTAAGGATAATCCTGTTTTAATTTAAGAGCGAGTTCTTGTTCCCATATATCACCATTACGCAATAATTTCTCTTTATTATATAATAATTCTTGATGAGTTTCCGTGGCAAATTCAAAATTTGGTCCTTCAACTATTGCATCAACAGGGCAAGCTTCTTGACATAAACCACAGTAAATACACTTAGTCATGTCTATATCGTATCTTGTAGTTCTGCGGCTACCATCAGCTCTTTCTTCTGCTTCAATCAGAATCGCTTGAGCTGGACAAATTGCTTCACACAATTTGCAAGCAATGCAGCGTTCCTCACCATTAGCGTATCTTCTCAATGCATGCTCACCTTTGAATCTAGGACTTATCTTACTTTTTTCATACGGATAATTAATAGTAACTTTTGGCTTGAATAAATATTTAAGCGTCAAAGCCATACTTGCTAAAATTTCAGTTAGAAAAAAAGCTCTCAGATATTTTATCATTTTATCCTATCGCACTTGGTAAGTTATCAGTAAATACTAACACACTAGCAATCAAAAATACCCAAAATAAAGTAAAGGGAAGAAATATCTTCCACCCCAAACGCATTAACTGGTCATAACGGTAACGCGGCAGTGTTGCTCTTATCCATAAAAAGATGAATAGTAGCATTGAAACTTTTAAAATGAACCAGATAATACCAGGTATAAATTCTAGACATTGTAAGCCAAAAGGTGGCAAATAACCTCCTAAAAAAAAGGTAGTGGTCATGCCACTAACCAAAATCATATTGGCATATTCCCCCAAAAAAAATAGCGCAAAGGTCATTGAGGAATATTCAACGTTATAGCCGGCAACAAGTTCTGCTTCAGCTTCTGGTAAATCGAAAGGCAAACGGTTTGTTTCAGCAAGTACTGAGATAAAAAATATTACGGCCATTGGCGCAAGCATTAAATCTACCCACCAAGGGGCAAAGCGTTTAGCCTCAACGATTTCACTTAAGTTTAAGCTACCGGTGACCAATAAAACTGTAACAATCACTAGGCCCATAGACACTTCATAAGAGATCATCTGCGCAGATGATCTTATAGCACCCAAAAAAGCATATTTAGAATTACTAGCCCAGCCGGCAATGATGATGCCATAAACGCTAAGTGAAGAAATGGCTAATATATATAATACCCCTACATTTATATTGGCTAGCACTAGATTTTTGCTGAAAGGTATTACTGCCCAACCAGTTAAGCTTAAAACAAAGGTAATGACTGGAGCCAGTACGAATAATACTTTATCAGCAGGAGTAGGTACAATAATTTCTTTGGTTAATAATTTAAGTGCATCAGCAATAGGTTGCAATAGACCAAATGGACCGGTAATATTCGGTCCTCTGCGTAGTTGCATTAAGCCTATTACTCTTCTTTCAGCATAAGTTAGGTAAGCTACGCAGATTACTAACGGTATAATTATACATATTATCTTTAAAGCAATAAATAACAATGGTAATAAATATTGTAGTAGCTGATTCATTATAATTTTTATATTTTATTTACTAGCTTCTTGATTACTAAAATTTTGTTCTATGGCAGCTACGCATCTCGCCATAGTCACTGAAGCTCTACTGATAACATCAGTCATGTAATAATTTATTGGTACTTTTGTTAAGGATTTAATCAGTAATTTACTATCACTACTAAATTTAACAAATTTATTCTCAATTAATTCATCGATATTAGCAAAAACTGGTGAATGTTGTATCATCAAAGATCTGATTTGAGATAAATCAGCAAAACCCAAATCGATATTAAGTGTACTAGCTAAATTATAGATAATTCGCCAATCTTCAAGAGCATCTCTAGGCGATTCTACTGCTTTTCTAGCTTTTTGCGCCCGGCCTTCTAGATTTACATAAATACCATCTTGTTCGGTATAAGCGGCAGCTGGGAATATGAGATCGGCATAATTGGCTCCTCTGTCTCCATGATGGCCTTGATAAATCACAAAACAATCTTTTAATTCTTCAAGATTGATTTCATCTGCGCCTAGTAGATAGACAAGTTTTATATGGCCAAATTCTGCTTTTTTGATAATTTCTGTAGCACTAAGTCCCCCATTTTGTGGATAAAATCCTATATCTAAACTTCCTACCATTGATGCATGATTATGTAATATATTAAAACCTTGCCAATCAGGACGGACTATCTGATGCTTTTCAATAATTTGATGAATAATATTAAAAATAGCTGGGCAATCTTCACGCAAATAAACAGCATCACCAACGATGATCATCGGATTCTTGGCACTTTGCAACTCTTTGGCAAAAGGGTGTTTGTCTAGGAATATCTCTTCTAATACGTTAAGACTATTTCCCAATTCTAAAATTTTGTATGTTTGATCATCTATCTCGCCGATTCTTGCTACTTTCAGTGTGCCAGCCCTTTGCATTTTACCAATTCTAGCATTTAATATCGGTGATACTTGCCGAGGATTTGCACCAATTAATAAGCATAAATCAGCTTTTTCGATGCCGCAAATTGTAGTATTGAACAAATAATTACCTCTGGCTGATAGATCCATCTTGTAGTTAAATTGGTTAGCATCCATATTATTGCAGTTAAGCACTTCTAGCATTTTTTTAAGTGCAAACATCGCTTCGCATGAAGTTAAAGTCCCAGCTATCGCTCCTATTTGATCACCATTTAACTGTTTTATCTTACTTACTGCAGTTGCCAAAGCTTCTTGCCAACTGCATGGGGTAAGTTTACCATCTTTTTTGATATAAGGCCGATCTATGCGTTGATTACGAAGTCCATCATAAGCGAAGCGTGACTTATCACCGAGCCATTCTTCGTTGATGTCTTCATTGAGCTTCGGCAAAATTCGCATTACTTCAAGTCCTTTAGCATCAACTCTAATATTAGAGCCAATGGCGTCGTGAACATCTATCGATTCTGTTGAAGAAAGTTCCCAATTGCGCGCCCTGAAAGCATAAGGCTTTGAAGTTAAAGCACCAACTGGACAAATATCAATCATATTGCCTGAAACTTCTGAAGTTAAGCTGAGCTCGAGGTAACTAGTAACTTCCATATGCTCACCACGGTTCAATGCTCCCATCTCTTCTACGCCAGCAACTTCAGTTGCAAAGCGGATACAACGAGTACATTGAATACAACGAGTCATCTGAGTTTTAATGAGCGGACCCATATATTTATCTTTCACTGAGCGCTTGTTTTCGTGAAATCTATTACTACCTTTACCATATTTAAAAGCTTGATCTTGCAGATCACATTCACCACCCTGATCGCAGATTGGACAATCAAGAGGATGATTGATCAGCAAAAATTCCATTACTCCTTCTCTAGCTTTTTGTACTTCAGGAGTGTTAGTGTGAATAATCATTCCTTCGGCTACTGGCATGGCGCACGATGCTACTAGTTTTGGTGCTTTTTCTACTTTTACCAAGCACATTCGGCAATTGCCAGCAATATTTAATCTTTGATGAAAACAAAAATGAGGTATTTCTTTGCCTGCAGCTTGACAAGCCTGCATCACAGTTAGGCCATCTTCGACCTCAATATCGAGGTCATCTATTATGAGTCGCGGCATCTTTTTTAAATAAATTTTACTTATAAGGATTACTTGATATCGCTACTTTTTTCAAGTGTAACTTATGAAGCTTTTTGGGTATTTTGCTTATACTTGACAAAAATAATACTTAGTCTAATTTTAATATATTTAAAAATTACTAACTATTTGTATGTTCAGAACCCAAATATTTGTTACATTTTTACTAATGGTATTAGTCTCCTGCAGTAAAAAACAAAAATCTAATTTTGAAAATTTTGGCCCGATTAATAATTACAATAGCTCTATTTTTCCTAAAGATGCTGAAGAAATACCACTAACTCATCTGAATATTAATGGCCAATTACCTGAATGGTTGATAGGTAACTTATTGCAAAATGGACCTGGAAAATTCAATATTGGTGAGGAACAAATCATTCATTGGTTTGATGGTCTTGCTTATATCTCATCTCTTAAATTTTCTAGAAATAAAATTTTATATCAATCAGCTTTTCTCAAAACTGATCAATATTTGGAAAGCATTAATTCGCAAAAAATTAAACTTAATGGTTTTGCTCAAAATTTTGGTGATCCCCAAATTAAGCACTTCTCTCATGATGGACAGCAGATTAAAACTGCTAATGCTAATATAAACATTCATATATTAAATGATCAAATAATTGCTTTGGGTGAAACTCCATTACCAATGTTGATTGATGATGTCAATTTAGATACAATTAGTATTTTTGATTATGAGGATAAACTTAAAAAACTTGATAGCTGGGAATCAGCTCACATGAAATATGATCCGGCTAGTGGAATGAGTTATAATTTCTATATTGACTATGGCTTCAGTAGCGCTTACGTACTCTATAAAATAGAAGCTGGTACAAAAAGCAGAATTTTATTGGCTAGGCAGAGAGTAGCTTACCCAAGTTATATGCATGATTTCTCAATCACCAAGAATTATATAATTCTCACTGCTTATCCGTTAAAGGTCAAAGCTAGCGATTTAATCAAACCAAAAAATGGCTTTATCAATGCTCATAAATGGGAAGCTGATCAAAACACTCTGATTTATGTTTTTAATAAACATAATGGTAATTTCATTAGCATGATTCCAACAGAGGCTATGTTTGCTTTCCACCATATTAACGCCTATGAAGAAGATCAAAACAATGTTAATCTCTATTTAAGTAGTTTTACAAATGCTGATATAATAATGCGAGTTGGAGCCAGTTCTTACAAAGATGAACCTAAAGCAAAATTAAAAAAATTATCAATTAATTTAAAAGATAAAAAAGTAGATATTGAGAATATTATTGATGAATTTTATGAATTGCCCACTATCAATCCTAGTTATTTAGGAAGAAAAAATCAATTTTTTTATGCAGTTAGTTATAATTCTAATGAATTAAAACAAGGTTTTGGTATTATTAAGTACGATATTAACAATAATCAGGTTAAAAAATGGCAAAACGAAGGAATGTTTGCTGGAGAGCCACTATTTATAGCTAAACCAAATAGTGAAAAAGAGGATGAAGGAGTAATTATTAGTACAATTTATGATGCTGAATTGAAAAAAAGCTTTATACTTGTATTAGACAGTCTATCTATGCAAGAAATAGCTAGAGCTTACCTACCTCAGGCAGTACCTTTAGGTTTACATGGAAAATTTATGATGAAGAGAAATTAATTATGCAATACAAAAATGTTCTCTTAAAAGTTTCAGGTGAAGCTCTGATGGGCGATAAACAATTTGGTCATGATTATGAAACCATCAAATCAATAGCTGAAGATATCAAAGAAGTTAAAGATTTAGGTGTTAGAGTTTGTGTAGTTGTCGGTGGTGGTAATATTTATCGAGGTAGCAATGCATCAATCTTAGGTTTAGAGCGCGCTGCAGCTGATTATATTGGCATGCTTGGTACTGTGATTAATGCTTTAGCTTTACAAAATATTATGGAAAGCGTAGGTATTCTTACTCGAGTACTTTCGGCAATTCCAATGATGAATGTTTGCGAACCTTATATTAGGCGTAAAGCACAGCGTCATATGGAAAAAAACCGAGTAGTTATTTTTGCTGCAGGTACTGGTACTCCATTTTTTACTACCGATACCACTGCAGTACTCAGAGCTGCTGAAATGAACTGTGACTTAGTACTCAAGGGCACTAATGTCCACGGCGTATATGACGTAGATCCCATGACAAATCCAAGCGCAGTTAAATATGATAACATTACCTACACTGAGGTTTTGAAAGATAATTTACAGGTAATGGACATGGCAGCAATTGCATTAGCGCGCGAAAATAATCTGCCAATAAAAGTTTTTTCTATCAAAGAAAAAGGTAACTTTGCTAGAGTGTTACAAAGTCAAGGTCAATTTACAAAAATTCAAGGAAGATAAATATATGGATAAAGCAATTTTACGTAAAGAATTAAGTGCTAAAATGGATAATGCACTCAAGAATTTAGATAATCAATTTAAAGGACTGCGAACAGGTAGGGCTTCTGTTAATCTGCTTGATCCTGTACAAGTTGAAGCTTACGGTAGCAAAACCCCCCTTTCACAGGTAGGTACGGTTTCTACGCCAGATGCTAGAACAATCACCGTACAAGTATGGGATAAATCAATGGTTAAAGCCGTGGAAAAAGCAATTACCGAAAGTAACTTGGGTTTAAATCCTGCAGCTGATGG
>JAKONF010000170.1 GCA_022702085.1 Rickettsiaceae bacterium
TCAAACTCGCTCTCTTCTATTAAAGTTAGGCGAGGTGTGCTAAACTGATTCCTAACGCTCAACAATTCTTCTTTGAGTAATGACAATAATCTTTCACGCGAGTTCAGAATCTCAATATAATTTTTGATCTCTTCCGCAAGCTCAGTTAAATCCTCTTCAATTTTACTTTTTTCCATAGCAGTAAGGCGTTGCAGACGCATTTCCAAAATAGCTTTGGCTTGAGCTTCTGAGAAAGAATATCTACCTTCATTAGAGATTACTGCTCGGTCATCGACGAGTTTAATCAAATCAATAATATTAGCTACTTGCCAACTTCTACTCAATAATTGTTCTTTCGCGCTGGCAGGATCCGGAGCAGTTTTAACAATATTAATTATTTCATCGATGTTGCTGACTGCAATGCGTAGGCCTAGCAAAATATGAGCTCTATCTCTAGCTTTGTTGATCAGATATATAGTACGCTTAGTTATTACAATTTCCCTAAAATTAACAAAAGCAGCTATAACCTCTTTAATATTCATGACTTTAGGTAAGCCATTATCTAAGGCTAGCATAATAACGCCAAAACTAGTTTGTAATTGCGTAAATGAATATAATTGATTGAGTAAAGTCTCAGCAATAGTATCTCTTTTAAGTTCGATCACCACGCGCATACCAGCTTTGTTTGATTCATCGCGTAGATCACTAATTCCTTCAATGCGCTTTTCACGTACCAAATCTGCTATTTTTTCAACTAACTTGGCCTTGTTAACCATGTAAGGAAGTTCAGTGATAATTATTGCCTGACGATTGCCTATTTCTTCAATTTCAGTGCGACCTCTAGTAATTATACTACCACGCCCAGTCATATAAGCTGAGCGGATACCACTTGTTCCTAATATAGTTCCACCAGTTGGATAATCGGGACCTTTAATAATGGTCAGTATTTCACTGATTTCGATATCATTATTATCAACATAAGCACAAGAAGCATCAATTACTTCAGCTAGATTATGCGGGGGAATGTTAGTTGCCATACCAACTGCAATGCCCCCAGTGCCATTGACTAAAAGATTAGGAAACATCGAAGGTAAGACTACCGGCTCACTCTCAGAGCCATCGTAGTTTGGTTTGAAATCAACAGTTTCTTTATCTATATCTTCAAGAATAGTGTGAGCCACTTTTTCAAGCCTGGATTCGGTATATCTCATCGCAGCTGGCGAATCGCCGTCTATGGAACCAAAATTACCTTGACCATCAATTAATGGTAAACGTAAAGAGAAAGGCTGAGCCATACGTACTAATGAATCATATACTGCTACGTCACCATGAGGATGATATTTACCAATGACATCACCAACAATTCTTGCAGATTTACGATATTGCTTACCTGCATGGAAACCGGCTTCGTACATTGAATATAATATACGCCTATGTACAGGTTTAAGACCGTCTCTAACATCGGGAATAGCGCGGCTTACAATTACGCTCATGGCATAATCGAGGTATGAGTATTTCATCTCATCTTCGATGCTTCTTTTAAGTATATCTTGAGATTCCAAATTAGTCACTGTAAAGGCCTTTTTAACTAATATTTCTAAGGCTCAAGAGTACTGCAATATCTATATTTTTTCAAGGAAGAATGTATAAATACTAAATATTTTAATTTTGAACATGGTAAGTAAAAATTAATAAAATAATCAAAATTAAATATGGAATTAACAACGTCTAAATTTGATTTAGATTTTCAAAAATATATCAATAATTTTGCCTCTTATGACATAATTTATAATTATCAATACAAAATATGTTAGATTTGGCCAGAAAAGTTTTATTAAAAAAGAACGCCAAGACAGGTAGATTTAAAATTTATTAATAACCAAAACTTTAAACAATTTACCCATTTCTTGCTTAGCAGTTAAACGCTCTACTTGTTTACGTAAGATAGGTTGATATTTGGCATCAAGTTTCTGGCATAGCAGTTCTAATCTTAGTTCAATACCATGTTTATTCAAAAATTGGCTTTGAGTGATCAATGGCTCTGTATTGATATTAAGTTTGGTAGCGTGTTTGTGTAAAGCGTAAAAATCAATATGAGCAGACAGATCAGCATCACCAAGCGATGCTAAAACCGGCTGAAATTTGTGTTTTTTAACAGCTTGTAATGTTGAATTATATTGATATCTACTTCTAAATGAATAATCTATATTATAACCATAATCGATGATTAAAGCCGAGCCAGAAAAACTCTTGAAATGCTCAGCAATATCAGTGATAAATTTTAAAGATTCGGCTGATTCTTCAATAATGGCTCCATGAGTGGCATTGTGATGCTTTTTGGTTAATTCTTCATGTTTATCAGGATCAGCGGATGTTGTAGCAAAAACAAAATGATCCAGATCGTGATCGACTGTTAAAACAATCTCATGCCAATAATCATTTTGTTTTATATATTGCTTGATAGGCAGAGCATCAAAAAATTCATTAGCAATTAAGATAGTAGGATAGGGCGTTAATTCTTTGATATTACGGAGCCACAGGACTAATTTATCTGCTGAAGCTAAATTAGCTTTCTGCTCCTGCACTAAATACGGATTTATTTCTAATAACTGAATATTAATTGCTTGATAAAAAGCTGGTACTAATATTGCTGTGCGTAATAAATCCCGCATTAACAAACCTCTACCTGGCCCTAATTCAACTAGATTAATATAAGGGGGGTAGCCTAGTTTTTGCCATTGCTCAATGGCCCATAAACCGATTATTTCGCCAAAAAGTTGAGAAACTTCAGGAGAAGTGATAAAGTCACCGTTTTCTCCTAAGATATTTGGTTTTTTGTAGTAAGAACTAGCATTAGCAGACAGAGCTTCCTTCATCATTTGATCAACATAAATAAAGCCCTGAGAATTTATCAAATTTCTAAGGCGATCCTTGATGGTCATTTAATTAGGTGATGGTAGAAATTTCTCAAATTCTTCTTTTAAATATATAATGTTCTTACAAACATTATAATTAACGTGATCTATTGATTCAATGGCGCAAGATCTAATTTTTGTCATAGTTATAAATTCACCCAGTGCTGCGTCCAGTATTAACCATTTGAAGATATCATTTGTTTCACTATTTTTAATGTAATTGGGCAAGAAAAGTATAATATCCGCCATGATGTTTTCTTCGCTTTCTGGTTCAAAAAAATAAAAAATCTGCGAAAATTGTAATTCCATATTATCTAAAGTGATAGAATATGTTGCTAAATTAGTTATCGGTTGTCTGAATTTCTCAATTTTCCAATTATCAATTTGGGGTTTATTATCATAAATTTCTTGCACAGTTGAAATTGCTTTTTTAAACCCGTCAGCACTTATGGTTAATGTTGGCTTAGAACTTTTCTCACCAATAGTTACTTCAAGTTTCAATAGTGAATTAATCTTACGCAAATGAGCACTAAGTTCTTGCCATATTGACCAATCAATTTCTCCATCAGTTAATAAGTTAGAAGAGTTTGTCGTAAAATAATGCCAGAAAGAATTTATTGACTTTAATTTAGTCACGTTGAAAATTTCCTTTGTTGCAATTGCTAGACTTCACAATTAGATAAATACCAAATATTAATAAAGGTAGCGAGAGTAGTTGACCCATATTAAAAAATTCGTATAAATAACCAATATGAGGATCAGGTTCTTTAAAAAATTCAACAAAAATGCGAAATATTGCATAAAAACTCAAGAACATTCCTGAGTTATAGCCAGCTTTGTTTAAGCTATTTTTTCGGTAGGTGAAGTACCACATGATCAAGAATAAAACTATCCCTTCTAGAAATGCTTCGTAGAATTGAGTAGGATGCCTAGGTAAAGTTTCTTGCGGAAAAATAACTGCCCAAGGAAGGTTAGTGACTTTACCATATAACTCAGCATTAATAAAGTTGGCTAAGCGCCCAAAAAACAAACCAATAGGCGCGCCGAAAGCCCAGCAATCAATAAAATTCCAGAATCTAATGTTATATTTTCTTGAGAACAAATAGGTGGCCGAGATAACGCCAATCAACCCACCATGAAATGATAAACCTCCTTCATAAGTTTTAAGAATATCAATTGGTGCTTTCAAGTAGCTCATAGGATCGTATAAAATAACATGACCAAGCCTGGCGCCAATGACAAGGCCAACAACTAGCCATAATAGAAAATCTTCTAGATTTTTATTACTAATAGCTATTTTAAAGTCATGAACTAATTTTTTGGTTAATTGATTAATGATTAAGATCGATATTGCATAGGCTGCGCCGTACCAATGAATTTTAAGTGGACCAAAAGACAGCATCACTGGATTGATGTTCGGAAAAACAATAGCTAGCATCTCAAGCTACCAATTTTTGATATTGAATATCAAGTTCCTCAAACACTTTAATTAGCGCAAGCACTAAATCTTGAATCATTTGATCAGAATGACCAGGAGTTGGTATAATGCGCAATCTTTCAGTGCCTTTTGGTACAGTAGGAAAATTAATATGCTGCACATATATTTTATGTTTGGTTAGTAGCAAATGGGATGCTTGTTTTGCTTTTATGGGATCACCAATGATGATTGGAATAATGTGACTATCATTTTTGAAGTACTGAATTTGAGCATTATCTAGAGCTTGCTTGACTTTCCCAACCACTTGTTGATGTATTA
>JAKONF010000173.1 GCA_022702085.1 Rickettsiaceae bacterium
AAGGAATCAAAGGTAGTCAGTCTGATCACAAAAAAGCTGTAATTACGCTTGAAGAAAATTATTCGATTGATTTAACTGGGAGTGGAAAGTAAATGAAATTAAAAAATTATAATCCAAAAACTCCTTCACTTAGAGAGCTAGTCCAAATTGATAGATCAAGTCTATGGAAAGGTAAACCTCATAAGTCATTAGCTAAGGGTTTATCTAAATCAGGTGGTAGAAATAACTTAGGTCGTACTACTGCTTGGCATAGAGGAGGAGGACACAAAAAGTTATATAGAGAAATCGATTTTAGAAGAAACAAAAGGGATATTGTTGGGGTAGTTGAAAGAATTGAATATGATCCAAACCGTACTTCTTTTATTGCGTTGATTAAGTATAATGATGGTGAATATAATTATATCTTAGCTCCTCAAAATCTTAATATTGGAGATGAAATAATCTCCAGTGAAAATGCCGATATTAAAATTGGTAATTGTTTGTCTCTTAAAAATATTCCTATAGGGACAATAATTCATAATCTTGAAATGAAGCCTGGAAAAGGTGGGCAATTAGCAAGATCAGCTGGCTCGTCTATCAGTTTGATGGGTAAAGACTCAGGTTATGCTCAAATAAAATTAAGATCAGGAGAAGTGAGAATAATACCTATAGATTGTTTGGCTACAATAGGCACGGTCTCAAATGCAGATCATCAAAATACAAATTTGGGGAAAGCAGGTAGAAATAGATGGAAGGGTTGGAGGCCTCATGTATGAGGCGTAGCTATGAATCCTGTTGATCATCCGCATGGTGGTGGTGAAGGTAAAACTTCAGGTGGACGTCATCCAGTTACTCCTTGGGGTAAATCAACAAAAGGTAAAAAGACTCGTAAAAACAAGCTTACAAGTAAGTTTATTGTACGCAATAGAAAATCAATAAGGTAGTTAATTATGCCACGTTCAATTTGGAAGGGTCCATTTGTAGATAGTTACTTAATAAAAAAAGTAGAGAACATGATGAGTTCTGGTAGATCTGATATCATTCAGACATATTCTAGAAGATCAACCATTATTCCTGAATTTATTGGTGTAACTTTTGGTGTTTATAATGGACATAAATATACACCTGTAACTGTTACCGAAGATATGATTGGTAGTAAGTTGGGTGAATTTTCGCCTACCAGGACTTTTAGAGGTCATGGAAATGATAAAAAAGTAAAAAGAAAATAACCATGCAAATGAAAACAAGTAATATAGTTACTGCAACTGCAAAATCACTTAGAGTAAGTCCTAGAAAATTAAATCTAGTAGCTGCTTCTATCAGAGGATTGAAAGTAGATAAGGCTTTAATCCAACTTGAATTTTGTTCAAAAAGGATAGCAATTGAAGTAAAAAAATGTTTACAATCAGCCATCGCCAATGGTGAAAACAACTTTGGTCTGAATATAGATGATCTTCGTGTAACTTCAGCTACGGTTGGTAAAAGTATAGTAATGAAAAGAGTGATGCCTAGAGCTAGAGGTAGGTCAGCTGGGATTAAGAAGTTTTTTAGTAATTTATATATTAGTCTTACCGAGGAAGAGAGGAAATAGAGTATGGGGCAAAAAGTTAATCCACATGGTTTCAGAGTTGGTCCTACTTTGTTTAAAGGTTGGGATTCGATAATGTACGCGGAAAAAAATTATAAAATTCAGCTAAACGAGGATCTTAAAATTAGAAAATTAATTAACAAAGCATGTATCCAAGCCCAAGTTAGTAAAATTATTATAGAAAGATCAAATAAAATTGTGATCAATATTCATGTCAAGAAGCCTGGAATTGTGATTGGTAAGAGTGGTAAGGAAATTGGAGAACTTAATGAAAACATCAAAAAAATTGTTAGCAAAGAAATTTCTATAAATATACATGAAATTAAGAAACCTAATATAGATGCACCTATAATTGCTCAAACAATAGCTAGTCAGCTTGAGAAAAGAGTGTCTTTTAGAAAAGCTATGAAAATGGCTATTCAAGCAGCCATGAAACAAGGAGCCCAAGGTATCAAAATTAAAGTATCTGGTAGGTTAGGCGGAGCTGAGATAGCTAGAAATGAATGGTATAAAGAGGGTAGAGTACCGTTACATACTCTAAGAGCCAATATAGATTATTCAACGGCAGAAGCAAATACTACATATGGAATAATTTGCGTTAAGGTTTGGATATATAAGGGTGATCACCTAGAAGTCAAAAAAAAGTATAATTAAATTTGGAAGTATAATTAATGTTAGCTCCTGCAAAACAAAAATACAGAAAACAACATAAAGGTAGAGTTCCATCTAAATCAAAAGCAGGGAATTTATTAGCTTTTGGAACTTTTGGACTAAAATCTATTGATGGACTCAGAGTGACAGCTAGGCAAATTGAAGCTGCCAGGAAAGCAGCGACTAGATGTATGAAAAGGGTTGGTAAATTGTGGATTAGAATTTTTCCAGACATTCCTGTTTCAAAAAAGCCAGCAGAAGTTAGAATGGGTAAAGGAAAAGGTTCTCCTGAGTTTTGGGCATTTAGAGTAGCTCCAGGACGCATTATTATAGAAATAGATGGTGTATCTGAAGATATTGCAAAATTGGCACTTGAGCTTGCTGCGGCAAAATTACCTGTGCGTACGAGGATAGTTGAACGTATATGAATAAAAATAAATTAAAAAACAAAATAGCGGAAATGAACAATATCCAGCTTCGTGAAGAAAAAATGCTAATAAGTAAAGAATTGTTTAATTTAAGATTTCAGAAAGCATTAGGTGATCTCAAAAATACAAGCAGGTTTTCAATTTTGAAAAAAGATATTGCTCGGATTGAAACAGAATTTTCAAGAAGATTGTTGAAAGGGGATAAATTATAATGCCAAGAAGAAGATTGCAAGGAATTATCGTCAGTGATAAAGGTGATAAAACTATAATAGTGAAAGTTGAGCGAAGAGTTATGCATAGTAAATATGGTAAAGTAATTACTAGAGCTAAAAGATATGCAGCTCACGATCCATATAATAAATTTAAAGAAGGTGATTCAGTAAGAATCATAGAATGTCGTCCTATCTCTAAAACAAAAACCTGGATAGTTGAAGAAACAGCCCTGTAAATATTGAATAGTTGTTATATAAATTCTTGTGAGTTAAATTTTATGATACAGATGAAAACTATGCTTAAAGTTGCTGATAATTCAGGAGCGAAAACTGTACAATGCATTAAAGTATTAGGTGGTTCACATCATATGATAGCTAAACTTGGTGAGATTATAAAAGTTTCTATTCAAGAAGTTATCGCTGGTAGCAAAGTTAAAAAAGGTAGTGTTCATGATGCACTAATTGTTAGAACGAAGAAAGGTGTAAATAGACCAGATGGTAGTACAGTAATTTTTGATTCAAATGCTGTTGTGCTACTCGATAAAGGAGAATTGATTGGGACTCGAGTATTTGGTTTAGTTCCAAGAGAACTAAAGACAAAGAAATTCGTCAAGATAGTTTCGCTAGCTGAAGGAGTAGTGTGATGAAAAAAAAATTCAAAATCAAAACAGGGGATGAGATTATTGTTATCACCGGTAAAGATAAAGGGAAAAAGGGTAAAGTTGTTAAAATATTGCCTGATCTTGATAAAGCTATAGTAAGTGGTATAAATTTAGTATATAAACATACTAAACCTAGTCAGTCAAGTGAGGGAGGGATAGTACGAAAAGAATTACCTATCCATATATCTAATATTGCACATATAGATCCTCAAACTGGAAAAGCAACTAAAACTGAATTTAAAATGTTAGGTGATGGCTCAAAAATTATGATTGCCAAAAATTCTGGTCAGAATATTAGGAAAGTAGGTGAATAATGTCAAAATTACCAAGTTTTAAGGATGTATATAACTTAAGTATTAAAAAAGAACTACAAGAAAAATTTGCTTATAAAAATGTACATGCTATACCTAAAATTAAAAAAATTGTAATAAATATGGGAGTAGGAAAAGCTGCCTCAGATTCTAAAGTTATGAATCGTGCAGTTGAAGATCTTAAATCATTATCAGGTCAAAAACCAGTTGTTATAAAGACTAAAAAATCTATTGCTGCCTTTAAAATACGTGAAGGAATGCCAATTGGTACAAAAGTTACTTTACGTAGAGATAAAATGTATGATTTTCTAGTAAGACTGGTAGTTGTTGCTTTACCAAGAACCAAAGAGTTCAACGGCTTCTCTGTTAAAAATTTTGATGGTAGAGGAAATTTCAATTTTGGTATAGTAGAACAAATTGTATTCCCAGAAATAGATTATGATAAAATTGATAGTATTAGAGGTATGAACATAACCATCGTCACTAGTGCATTGACAGATGAAGAAGGTAGAGAGCTTTTGTCTAGATTTAGTATACCTTTTTATAATTAATATGTGAGTTAATTCATGGCAAGAAAAAGTTTAATTGAAAAAAATAATAGTAAAAGAAAAAAAGTAGCTAGTTTCAAGAATAAAAGACAAGCACTTAAACTAAAAATCAATGATAAAACTTTGAGTTTAGAAGATAGATATCAATATGTAAACGCTTTAGCAAAATTACCTAAAAGTTCTTCTCATGTTCAAGTAAGGAACAGGTGTGAAGTGACTGGAAGGCCAAGAGGAGTTTATAGAAAATTTGGTTTATGTAGAATAATATTTAGAGAATTGGCTAGTATAGGATTAATTCCTGGGTTAATCAAGTCAAGTTGGTAGAAATTTATTAGGTTATTATATATGTTAACAGACGCTATTGCAGATATGCTTACAAGAATCAGAAATGGTCAAAAAAGTAAGTTAGTTTATATAACACTTCCTCATTCTAAAATTAAGTCTTCAATTTTAGAAGTATTAAAAAAGGAAGGGTTTATCCAGAATTTTGAGGTTACAACTGAAAAAAACATTGGTAGTATAAATATAGAGCTAAAATATTCTCAAAATGGAGAACCAGCAATTTCTGAGATACACAGAGTATCTAAACCTGGAAGAAGAATATATTCATCTATAAATGATTTAGAGGCATATTTTAATTATATGGGAATTTTTATCCTCTTGACCTCTCGGGGGGTTATTTCAGATCGTGAAGCACGCCAACTTCGTGTTGGTGGTGAAGTAGCATGTAAAATATTTTGAGGATT
>JAKONF010000191.1 GCA_022702085.1 Rickettsiaceae bacterium
CTTCTTCTCCACCCAAAGCTGACTTAATTGAAAATTTATCGTCTTTATATTCATGACTTATACCATAACCTATGCCATCTTTGATAACAAATTCAGTTTTTAATGGCTTAGCAAGTTTTGCTGTATAACCATAGTCATGTGAATTATGACCATTATTACTAGAATCTGGAACGTAACTCATACCTAATTGTAAACCTTTGATTTTAGGTGTGAAATAACTGATTTTTCTGGAATAATCTACTTTATCCGGTGTTCTAGCTTTAGCATCTAAAAAATTACCAAAATTAGTAACATAAGCAAGTTTACTCGGATCAGAAGCTAAATTTGCGTAGATATCCCACGCACCTCCAGGACCAACTGCCACTGAAGTACCAGTTACCTTCATTTTGGCATAAGCACTTTTATCAGCTCCAACTTCAACTTTACCATAATCAGAAAGTGCAAATAAGTGTGATGCAACTCTACGATCATTTCTACCAGTAGTTTCTAAACCTATTTTTCCACCATATTCAAAAATGTCTTTGACCATATTGACAATTTCAAGATTAACATGACCCCTCGAATCAAATACCATACCTTTTCTGTATGCTGAAACATATTGCTGTTTGAAATTACCATTGTTTTTAATAAAAGCCATTTGAAAATCAATAGCGCCATTTAATTTAATAGCCAGTGGTTTTTCTTGTTTTGTTTCTTCCGCGCAGATATTATTGCAAATCAGTAGTGTTACTAAATAGGTAATATATTTAAAATAATGATTTTGTGCCATAATTCTAATAATCCAAATTGACTTTTATAACTGTAATTTTAATTTTGATTTTCCACCATTCTTTTATGATACAACGCGCCAAAATTTATAGGATCGATCATTAGCGGTTGAAAGCCTCCAGCTTGAGTGATATCAGCAATCAACTTACGAGCAAAAGGAAATATTATTTCTGGGCAACGAATTGCTAATAACAATTGTTGTTGATCCTCAGGAATATTGATGAGGTTAAACACCCCTGCATATTTTAAATCAACAATAAATAATGTTTGATTCTCATACATAGCTTTTGCTTCTATAATTATTTCAACTTCAAAATAATCGTCATCTTCGAGCTTTCTTATGTTTAGGTCTAAGGATAAATCTATCTGCGGGCTTTTACTCATCTTGAGTAACGATGCGGGCGCTCCAGGGCTTTCAAAAGAAAAATCTTTTAAATATTGAGCGCTGACACCAATATGAGGAAGATCTTGCTTGGTTGATTCATCTTTGGTTGACATATAAAAATCCTTAAATTAAATATAAATTATGTTCTAGGTAAAGTAACGCCTTTTTGTCTCATATACTTACCTTCTCTATCAGCATATGATACACTGCAAATATCATCACCTTTTAAAAAAATAAATTGACATGCCCCTTCACCTGCATAAATTTTTGCTGGTAATGGCGTTGTATTTGAAAATTCTAATGTTACGTGACCTTCCCACTCCGGTTCTAAAGGCGTCACATTAACAATAATGCCACAACGCGCATAAGTAGATTTACCAACGCATATCACAAGAACACCACGTGGGATTCTAAAATATTCAACTGTACGAGCCAAAGCAAAACTGTTAGGTGGAATTATGCATACTGGTCCTTCTCTATCAACTAAGTTAGAGTGATTGAAATCTTTAGGATCAACTGTAGTTGAATTTATATTAGTGAATATTTTGAATTCTTTAGCTACTCTTGCATCGTAACCATAAGATGATAATCCGTAAGAAATTATTCTATTTTCATTCTCAACTTTAACTTGATTTTCGATAAAGGGTGAAATCATGCCATTTTCTGTTGACATTTTTTTGATCCATTTATCTGGCATTACGCTCATAAGACGACTTTATAGCATTTATTCATAAAATATTTGATAATCAATCTTTGTCAAGCTTTCAATTAAAATCATGTGTTTGGGCATATTTCGCAGTAAATTTGATCAATGTGGCAATTTAGCTACAGTTGATTGATTAATTATTAATTAGATTTAACCTTACATTGTATTAACTGTATCAAATGTACAAATTTCATGATAAATTTCACTCAAACTCCAAAAAAATTAATAAATATATGAACAAAATAATATTATTCACTTGTATAGCTATCCTTTCTAGCTCTGCACTAGCAATTGATTTACCAAGAAAATCAGTAGATGATCAAAGTGAGATGCTAAATTCTAATGCCCCTATATTGTCAAGTGTAGACATGCCTGATGTTAAACTTGCTAAACCTACTCTACCTAGTAATTCCAATTTAAATACCGAAGTTAAGTTAGAAGGGTTATTCCATTTTCAATCAGCGTACAGAAAACAATCTGGCTTAGTCGTAGAAGAAAAAAATGTTTCGGCCAACCGTAAGAATTTTGCTTTCTATACAGAAGCGGCCTTGGCGGGCACTGTTGCCAGAACTATGGATGAAATTACTTATGGTGGTAAAATCGTCATAGTACCAACTACTAAACCAAAAACTAGTCCAGGTTACAATGGCTCGCATCTTTTCATGCAAACTGAATTTGGCAAAGTCGAAGCAGGATCCCCTTACGATGCTGGATCCAAACTACGCGTTACTGGTAGCGATGTAATTGCTGGTACTGAAGATTGGAATAGATATGCTAAGTTTGATGGAGCTAATGTACAATATAGTCAAGGAAAAGATTTTGTTCCTCAGACTCCAGAATTTACGCCTTATGTTGATTATTTTTTTGATTCAACTTTTAAGACTGAGTTAAAACAAATAAATGATGGCACAGAACCCCCAAGATTGGTTTCTTTCTATACGCCTAAAAATAATGGTTTGCAAGCTGGTATATCTTTTATTCCTGATTCTAGTAATACCGGTGGCGGCAACCATAATGAGGATACCACCAAAGATAAAGGTCTAAAAACATTTCAAGTTGGTAAAACGTTGGACACTGACCCTACTTTGACAGATCACAGATTTATTGTTTACAAAAACATTAAAAATGCAGTTGCTGGTGGTTTGACATATGAGCACAATATTTCAGATGGCGTTGATTTAAAGCTAGCAGCTACTGGTGAATATGGCAGAATCAGTAAAAAAGCCAAAGAAGTTAAAACAGATGATCAAGGCAAAGTACTCAGTACTAATTATTATAAAGTAAGTGACTTAAAAACCTATAATCTTGGAGCTATTCTTAATTGCGGTAATATGAGCTATGGCGCTTCTTACGGTAGTCTTGGTAAAAGTTTTACCTTTAAAGAATATTATAAAGCTGGACGCGACACCAGGTATTATAATGGCGCTATTGCCTATACTCAAGGACCAATAAAAGCAAGCATTTCATACTTAAAGTCAGAGCGCTTCAAAAATAATATTGATGCGTTTACTTTTGGTACTGATCTTAAAATCATTCCAGGACTAAAGCCCTATGCCGAAGTGACTTACTTTCAAGGTAAAGGACGCCCGGTATATACTATAGAAGCTCCTAAGAAAAAGGTTTAAGGTACCGTGGCCTTAGTTGGCGCAATGATCAATCTGTAATTATTAATTGTTGCATACATTAAATTAGCAAAATTATCTTCTTTATTTTATTTTTTAATATTAAAGAAGATAGTTTATAGCTAGAAATTCAAAATAACTATGCCAAAGCAAATATGATCATCAAGAAACTTTTTTTGCTGATAATATCTACAATATCAATTAATTTTACTCAATACTCTTATGCAGAAGATATTGATCCCATTTCTACAATTATTAATAAATCAGAATCAGATATTTCGCAAGATATACTCCCAGATTCTTATGATGAATCGGTTGAAGATGAAAAATCTGTTGAGCGATATTTTTCATTACCTGAAAATTCAATTAAAGTTAAGTCTTTAAGCTCAGGAGAAGAATTAAAAATTGATAGAGGAAATGAAATTTCAGTGAAATCTTCTAAATATGTAAATGCTAAAACAGCTAAAATAACAGCATTAAATAAAATCACTGCTAAATCCCAAGTAATGATCATTAAGGTAGGCGAAGCAAGTTTTTTTGGTAACATAGAAGTAAAAGTACATAGATGCGTTAA
>JAKONF010000199.1 GCA_022702085.1 Rickettsiaceae bacterium
TTAAATGATCCCTAACGCAAGCTAACATATTAAGCTGCTCTTTATAAGTTAACAAAGCTTGAAATGAATTACCAGCCATGGTAACAAGATCAAATTTGGTATTGAGCTTAAAATTTTTAATATCACCATGAACATAGTTAATATCTAATCCTACTGATTTTTTGATGGCATAATCAATCATTGGCTGGCTTATCTCTAAGCCTATAACTTTCAAACCAGACTTAGCTAATTCAATAGTTAAACGTCCATTTCCGCAGGCAAGATCAAGTGCTACGCCACTTGTTTTTGCACCAACAAAAACATTGAAATCATCTTTAAAACTATCATTTTCAGCCGCATATATCTCTGGATAATCATATTCATTTTTGCTCATTTAATCTATTTTTTTAAGTAAATTGTTTAACTGAAATTATTATATCAATCGTATTTTCTAGTAAATAGTTAAATATGAACTGTGAAAAAATAAGTTTTTGTTATTTGATATATTTTATCAACAAACCCTTGCTTAAAAGCAACCCTTGATTTATCATTGCGCCTTCATTTTATTTAAATATAACTTCAATTATTATGAAAGACAATAGATTGACCTTTACCTCATTTTTGATGTGGCTATTACCTCTCAGTTTTTTCACATATCAATTTATCTTACGACTTTTTCCAAGTTTAGTTATGCAAAAATTGATGGAGAAGTTCACTATTGATGCTACGGCTTTTGGCTTTCTAGCCTCAGCATATTATTATGGTTACTCTTTGATGCAAATACCATTAGCTATGGCAATAGATCGATATGGCCCGAGATATGTTATCTTATTATGCGTAACCGTTTGCGCCTCAGCGAATTACACTTTTGGTTACACAGATAATTGGTATTTATTATTACTAAGCCGTTTTTTAATTGGCGCAGCTTCAGGAGTTGCCTTTATTGGTACTTCTAAAGTTATCTCCGAATGGTTTCCAAAAAGTCATTACTCAAAAATGGTAGGATTTACTTTCACAATAGGTTTGATGGGAGCCGTTTATGGCGGTAAACCTTTGAGTAAAATAATTTCTTTATATGACTGGCAAGAGGTAGTCTTTATCTTATCAATGATTGCTTTGTTTTTAACAATCTTAATTTATTTATTTCTAAGATTACCTCAAAATAGCCAAAACGTAGATGAAGAACAAAAATTAAAATTTGGTGATTTCAAAAATTTATTATCTTCGTCAAAGATTTGGTTTTTAGCCTTAGCAAATTTTTTAATGGTAGGAGCGTTAGAAGGCTTTGCAGATATCTGGGGTGTAAATTACCTGATGACAGTATATCAATATAGCAAAGATGATAGCGCGCAGATGTGTTCGCTAATTTTTATAGGTATGATTTTTGGCAGTCCATTGATTGCTATACTTGGCAGAATATTCGGTAATTACAAAGTAATTTGTTTTTGTGGCTTTGGTATAAGCATAGCCTTTTATTTTTTAATAGTTTATCCAGGTATTTTTTCAGAATATTTGCTAATGATAATATTTTTTGTTATCGGCATTATGTGTTGCTATCAAGTAGTAGTTTTTGCTGCAGGTAATGACATGACGGATCATAATCTGGTAGGAGTAACTATTATTGCCTTTTTAAATTCCATGAATATGCTTGGAGGATCATTTTTCCATAGCATCATAGGTTATATAATGGATTACTACTGGAATGGTACTATGCAAGGAAGTATCAGAATATATGATGCAAATTCATTTAATTATGGTTTGGCAATTATTCCAATTTGCGCTTTTATTGGTGGGTTAATAATTGTATTTATTGGTCTACAAAATCAAAAGCAAAAGATTATACATTTAGCTAACTAGTTATTTTAGATGTTAATCAACAAAGTTTTTAAGTTCTAGCATAAAATATTCTTGAGGATTCAGCTGAGTTTTAGGAAATATTTTGCTCAGGCCAAACCCAAGTCCTCTAAATGTTTTGCCTTTAGCTAAAACTATTCTGGAACCGACAGCTACCTTATTGTGTAAAGCATAAGAAAAAATTAATGGATAATTCAGATCGCCTATGTTCATACTAATTCTCTGTCTATTTTTAGATGAATCAAATAATACTTTGCCATCACTGATCTGAGTAATGACGGCATCGAAATTTGCTCTTTCGCCGCACATTAAAGGCATTTTATAAGATAGCTCATCATCAAAAATTTTAACTTCATCATCTTTGATAAAGTTTTTAGGTAAAATTTGCTGTAAAGTAACATTTATTTTATAAGGAGCTGAAGAATCAATGCCATCTCTATGATATCTAGTTTCAATATAAGCATATTTAGCAGGTAAAATAGCCTGCCGCGTTTGACCAATGCTCATGCCAACAATTACACTATCCAAGCCAGGTAAGATAGATCTTGATCCTAGAGTAAAAGTTTTAGTTTGTTCATCAACAATATTATTTTCCAAATTCATGATTTGATAATGAATGGTGACAATATGCCCGCATAGGGCGCGTTCATCGGTATCTTGGCCAAAACTATTAATATGAAACATTCCTTTGATTAAATTGTTATTATTGATCTTAATGCTGTGTTTACCATTTGCTAGCGGTTGATTAACAGGCTTGATTATATTTTCAAAAAATAATCTACCTTCTTCAGTTTTTAAAACATTAATCAAAAGTTTTGATAAAGTTTTTTCAATAAAATTACCAGTGATTTCTGCTTTCTGCTCATCTTGTTGTCTATCTCGTTGCTCATTTTTGAGAGCCAAATTTTCCTCGCTTTGTAAAGTATCTGCGGACTTTTTTTTAAGATATTGCTGCTCTATATCGCGGCTCTTCATTTGAAAAATGCTGTAAAGGATAGCAACAGCGATAATTAAGCTGAGTAATTTTTGCATAAAGTTTTTAGGTGTATAGTCAGGATGAAATAATATTACTTCGGCTAGACATTATCAAATTATTCATTCTAACCTGCATAGCTAAAATTTTTCAGTATGACCTAATAGTTGTAAATGATAAACGAACAAAAAATAGCTGCATTTTTCTCAAACTTGAAATAATATATTTATGCAACCTATAGGTTAGGCTACCATAAATAAAATTCACTGTATATAATTAGCTAATTTAATTATCAAAAGGTGCCAGGTGAAAAAGATTATTCTTTTTATCTTATTGTTTAGTCAAACATCCTTTGCTGATGATGAACTAATATTTCAAAATAAACTTAATAGTTGCAAAGTAACTAAACAAACATTCAACGACTACGAACCTATTAAATTTAATTCAACTAATAATCTATTGCGGCAAACAGGACAAGAAGCAATATATTGCGGTGAGAAGATTGTAATCAAAGGCACGCTTGTAGATAATAGTTGCGTTCCTGTTACTGATGCTAAAATATATTTATGGCAAGCAGGGTGCGATGGTAAATATCCTTATCAACCTTTAAGAAAGATGATTGATAAAACAAAGCTTAATCTTAAAAACGGCTCAACTTTTACAGGCTCAGGAACAGCAACTAGTAATAATAAGGGTGAATTTTATTTTACCACTGTTTATCCTACGCGCTTAGAGCCTATCAATATTAGAGTTGAACATAAGGATTTTGGTTCTCTACAAACACAGCTAAAGATAACTGAAGAACGATATCAAAGCCAAAATGATGATGTAAAACTTTATGATTTCAAAATCGTAATGCCTAGAAAAACTCTTAAAAATTACTAAAATTCTAAGTAGATGGCTAATTCTGAATTATATAGTTTAATATTTGCTGACAGTTTAGTTAGCAATTTGGCTATAAATTTTCATCGAGAATTTGCTATAGATAGCGCTAAAATGTTTGGAAGCTATGATCCTTTTCTAATTGTACTGATATCAAGCTTGGCGTTTCTGTTAGCATGCTTCATGAATTATATCTTAGGACGTATGCTATGGAATGTTTTTGGTAAAAAAGAAAGCAATATTGTAACTGATAGTTATTTTTATCTGTTATTGATTTTAAGTGCTGTGCCGATGGTAGGAAAATTTATTTTAGTTTTAGCAGGATTTAAAAGATTATACTGGCTTAGAGTTTTGAGTATTTGTGGTACTTTAAAACTATGTTATTATTTGTTTATCGTATTTATATAATCAGCTCAAGTTTAATGTATCTTTATAAAACTTATCCCAAAACAAATTTTATTGTAGCGATAGCTGATTTTATTACTGAAAATTTTTCTGATCTTAGTGCATTAAAAGTAATTTTACCTACAGGTTATGCCTGCCTCGAACTACAGCGAATATTGGTAGAGCGTGGTGGCGCGATGATTCTACCCAATATCTGCCAATTTAATAAAACTAGTAGTGAGAGTGCTGACGTTTTTAAAATTCCTACCGAAATTATTGAAGCAGTTAGCAATCTAGAAAATAAAATTATGCTAGCTGAAATCATTAATTCTTATCAAGAATTAGATTTTGATTTAGCCCAGAGTTTGAAATTAAGTCCAGTGCTTGCTGATTTATTTTATAAATTTACCATCAATAATCTAGATATAAAAGATTTAGATGAATTACCAACTCATTCAACAGCACAGCACTGGCAGTTTATCTATAAGTTTTTGATATATGCTAAAACCGAACTCAACACAAAAATAGCTAATATAAGAAAAACAGATCAAGCAAGTTGGTTTAAGAATATGTTATTGCTAGAAATTGATCGTTTGAAGAGTAATGAAAATAACAAATTGTTAATAGCAGGAATATTTGGTAGTGATTTGATGTCATGGCAATTTTTAGCCAAAGCTGCTAAAGGTGGCGCGCACATCATACTACCACCATTACCATTTATTTCTGAAAAATCTATAGAAAAAACTTTAAAACCTGAAGAGGGTCTCTATTGCTTAAAGCAACTACTAAAGCTTTTAAATTGCAAAATTGATGATTTTAAGAATTTGAATAGAATAGATAATTCAGCCAATAAATTGATATACAATTATGATAGGCTAATCACTAATACTGAACATAAAAAAAGTTCAGCTCTAGACAATTTAGTATATACCGAGTTTGAAAATATTTTTGACGAAGCAAAGCACGTAGCTCAGTTTTGCAAGAAGGTGATTACTAAAAATGCTAATGCGAAAATAGCTATCATAATCAATAATAAAAATATTAAACAATTTTATACTAATTACTTAAATAATTACAATATACCACAATGTAATTTACTCGGCGAAGAATTAACTTCAAACAATGTGTATCAATTGATAATCAGTATTAGTAAAATAATGTGCAGTAGCTTTGAATTCAGCAAATTGTTACAAATGCTTAAGAATCCTTTTGTTTTGTGCTCAGAAGTTTTCATGCTAGAGAAATTTCTCCGTAAAACAAAAAAGTCGATAAATAATTGGCAACAGCTGATCTCTATAGTTAAAACTTATGAAGATAAAAAATTTATTACATGGATAACTAATATAGAAAATTTAATTAATATTGAAGTTGGCTCTGAATTTAATGAACTATTAAAGCAAATATTAATTATTGCTGAGCATTTGGCTCCTGATTTGTGGAGTTATGAAGAATCAGGTAAAATTGCCGAAATGTTTAGGGAGTTAGTAAAGTTAAATTGGAAGAAAACTTTGATTAATAAGACTAGTTTTCCTAATATTTTAGAGGAATTAATAACGGGCAGCTATTTTATTAAAGATAAATCCTGTCCTGCTGAAGTAACTATTGGTACTCATCAAGAACTTGCTTTAATCAAATTTGATTATTTGATCTTAGCTGATTTTAATGAAGGCAACTGGCCACGTTCCATCAATAAAAGTCCATGGTTAAACCGCCAAATGCAACAGCAACTTAATTTTTATGATCAGCAGATAGAAGCAAGTTTATCATTGTATAATTTTTATCTAATGCTCTTTAATAACCAGGTTTTAATAACTAGAGCAAAAAAACAAAATAATATAGATGCTGCTGAATCTAGTTATCTACTCAAACTAAAATACATAAATGATGATTTATTTAAGAAGAGCGATGATACTATAAATATATGTAACGTTGAAGATGATTTACTAACAAATGTTGAAACTGTGCAGGTGGTTAGTGCCTTAAACAATGATATTGAACTGAAAGAACGCAATTTATTTCCAGAGCAAATTTCGGCTACTGATATTGAAATGCTAGTAAGAGGACCATATAGCTTTTATGCTAAAAAAATATTGAATTTACGAGTTTTGGATAATATAACTTC
>JAKONF010000202.1 GCA_022702085.1 Rickettsiaceae bacterium
ATGGATGCTCCTGATGTTGCTATGACAGAGGTAGCATTAGGCGCTTGTTTATCAACTTGCGTGGTTTTAAGTTTTTTAAAAAATATAGCTTATACTGAAAAACTTCCCATCACTAAAATTATACATATTAGCTGGCAACATCTATATGCAGGCATTTTGTGTTTGGTTTTAGTGTTTACAATGACTTACCTAAAATTAGAACTGCCAATTTACGGTGATGCAAATTCACCTGTGCAAACTGGGATAAGTCATTATTATCTTAGTAATACATTAACTCAAATTGGCATTCCTTCTAGCGTAGGAGCGGTGCTTGCATCATACAGAGGATTTGATACGCTTGGCGAGACTTCGGTTATTCTTATTGGCGGTATAGGCACGTTGATGATCTTAGCCAAAAACCAAACTAACTTGGTAGAATTTAAGCAAGATAATTTGACAAAATATATAGTCTTAAACCAAGTTACTAACTTTATCTTTTGCTTTATTATTTTATACAGCTTTTATATTCAACTAAATGGTGAAAATTCTCCTTGAGGTGGTTTTCAGGCTGGGGTAATTTTTGCCTCTGGCATTATTGGTTACGATTTGATCTATGGTAAAATGTCAAAATATTTCTCAAATAATATTTTACTTATTATTGGAATTTTAGGAGTATTTATATATGCAAGTGTTGGAATTATTTCATTTATATTCAATGATAACTACCTTAATTATTACTCTTTAAGCGTAGATAAGATAAAAGGTCAACATCTTGGCATTTTTTTGGTTGAAATTGGAGTTGGTTTTACAGTTGCATCTGTGATGTGTTTGATCTATTCTCTAATAGAAAAGACAAAAAATTTGTGATGCATAATTTAATATATTTTACTTCTTTGGTAATATTAAGTTGTGGGTTATATATTACTTTGGTTAGCGATAATTATTTGCGTAAAATTTTTGGCCTTGGTATGTTACAAAGCGGCGTGCTAATATTTTTCATAGCACTTGGTAAAGTAAAGGGCGGCATTGTTCCAATATTAGCAGAATCCACCTCAACCAAATTCTATTCAAGTCCAGTTCCGCATGTATTGATGCTTACAGCTATTGTGGTTGGTTTTGCAAGCCTCTCTCTAGCACTTGGTTTGATGCAAAAAATTTATCAAAATTTTGGTACCATAAGCAAGCATGAGATAGAACAAATTGTAGCTAGTGAATTTGATGATCACCATAGCTAAGCAAGCTCCTGCTCTGCAAATTTTATTACCTTTTTTTGGAGCCTTATTTTGCGCTTTAAGTTTCAATGTTAAAGCTGCAAGATGGATCACTTTACTGATCATGCTAGCAAATTTTGCCATCAGTATTTATTGTACGGAAATGCTGCCCCTCTCATACGTATATGGTAACTGGTCTGCTCATATAGGCATTGAACATCTGCTAGATTATTTAAATCAACCATTAATAGTCTTAGTCAATGGTATTTTATTATTTTTGATAATTTTTTGTAATAATTACCTAATGAATCATGTATTAAAGTACATTAATGGTAATAGAAAGCATTTATTTTATTCAATATTGTTATTTGCTCATACTGGATTTGTAGGCACGCTTACTACTAATGATTTATTCAATTTATATGTATTCATTGAAATATCTTCACTAAGTACTTACATATTGTTTGCTCAAGGTATACGCAAAGAAGCATTAACTAGCAGCCTAAACTATCTCATTATAGGTACAATCAGCGCTACTCTTATCTTAATTGGTATCGGGTTTTTATATAGCTTAACTGGTCATTTAAATATGAGTTACGTAGCGTCACTCTTATATAAAAGTGAAGGATTTGTAAATTTGAAATTAGCAAGTATTAGCTTTATGTTAATAGGGTTCCTGCTTAAAATTGGTATATTCCCTATGCATAGATGGCTAGTGAGTAGCTATAAATCTGTGCCGGCAGTTATTTTGTGCTACAGCTCTACTTTATCTTCTATAGTTAGCATCTACTTATTTTTACGCTTAGGTTATTTTGTTGATTATGAAATTGCTGGATATCAATTAGCTAATATATTCCGGCTAATATGTGCATTTAGCTTGATTTATTGTAGTTGGCAAGCTGGTAGAGCTTATGACTTCAAAATGCTAATTGGCTACGCTAGCATTGCACAAATAAGTATGATTCTTTTGATATTAACTTATCCTAATTCGAGAGCTTTAGCTTATGAATTTATGTGCATAGATGTCATAAATAAATTATCATTGTTTTTAGTTATAACATTTTATGAACATACTCAGCAAAGTTCAAACTTTAGTAAAATGGCATCTTTACCGATTAGCGCAACATTCAAATGCTTAATCAGCTTCGTTTTACTTTTTAGCGTAGGTTTGCCTATTTCGAGTATGTTTATGTTGAAGTTAGCTGCTTTTGATTTAGCTCTAGACAATTGCTCGTATATTGTTTTTGCTATTTTAGTTTTAGCTAATTTAGCAAGTTTACAATATCATTATAAAATTTTTAAAAATTTAGTTCTTCAGCCGGCAAATTTAGTTGAAAACAATATATTAGCAGCTGTCAATCTGCCATTAGCTTTGTTAGTGATATTACAATTTGTTTCATTATTTTATTTAAGATTCGATCTTGATTGGCTAGAAATTGGGCATTATCTCAAATGATACAGTTAATATCTGATCAAAATTTAGTAGTTTTTTCTTCTTTTATTCTAATTGGCCTTAGTTTATTAATTCCATTAATTACCAAGAATTTTTTACGCGCATTTCTATCGTTGATTTTGAGCATAGGTTTTTTCATTAATACATTGATTATTGATCAACTTTATTTAAGAGGTATGCGTTTTTATTTAAAATTTTTTACTTTAGATAAGTTTGACTTATCGATCTGTTTAGAACCTTTGGGCTTGATATTTATAAATCTGATCAGTATTTTGTGGACATTTGCTTTAATGTACACTACTGGCTATTTACGTATTAATAAAATACCCGGTTCAGCTAAGTTTATTTTCTACATGAATTTATGCATTTTAACTGGAATTATGCTATCCTTAGCCGCCAACCTAATGACAATGTTTATTTTCTATGAAATATTGAGCTTGGTGACCATACCTCTAATTATCCAGTTAAAAACAGCTGAGGCAATAGCTAATCTTGGTAAATATCTGAAGATATTATTTTTTACAAGCATTAGTTTGTTGCTGCCGGCTATTTTATTGATTTATCATAAAGCAGGCCATGGAAATTTTATTTTAGCTGGCTACGTTAAGGATTATTTGGGGCCTTTAGAAACTCAAGTACTGCTTGTTATGTTAATTTTTGGCATAAGTAAAGCAGCTCTGGTGCCCATGCATGGCTGGCTAGTTTCAGCAATGATTGCTCCCTATCCTGTAAGCGCCTTACTACATGCCGTGATAGTTGTTAAGGCTGGCTTATTTTGCATATTTAAAATATTATTGTATGTATTTGGCATCGAATATTTATTCGAAATTTTTAAAAATAATAACTGGTTAGTATATATACTATTATTTACCGTAATATATAGCTCACTTAAAGCTTCAAAAATGCAAAATATAAAGATGATCTTAGCCTACTCCACTATTAATCATCTAGGCATCACGCTGCTTAGTAGTTTTCTTTTTACGCCTAAAGCTATGCTAGCTGCAATTATTCATTTAATAACTCACTCATTTGCCAAAATTTGTTTATTTTATGGTATGGGTAATATATATAGCTTGAAGAAGACTATTAATTTGGCAGATTTGCGAAGCATAGGCTATTTGATGCCTAAAACTAGTTTGATTATTATAATATCGATGCTCTCATTAATAGGCTTGCCACCTTTCGGAGGTTTTATTAGTAAATTTTATATATTATCAGCGTCGGTAGCAGCTGAGCAATACATGCTAGTAGCAACGATTATCTTTAGCAGTATATTATCTGCCTATTATTTCACCAAGATATTATATTGGTTATATATACCACAAGCGAATAATTACGCATCACGCAGCTCAGCAGAGCATAAACTGCCCTTTATCATGAAATTCAGCTTAAGTATATGCATAATGCTTACTATATTATTTTTTATTATTTTACCTTCAATCTTTAAATTAACTTCCTATATTTTATGATTTTTGCTTCTTTTAGTTCAAAAATTTTTAACTTATTAACTATATGTTGGCCGGTATTTATTGCTGGTTTTATTCTCCAAAGTGATTACATTATTTTTAAAAACATTTTTTTAAATTTTGAATATGGTTTTAGCTTAGATTCATATAACAAATTTATTTGCCTAGCATTTTCGATCACAACGCTCTCTGCTAACCTGTTTTCTTTGGACAAAAAGAGTACAAATTATAAAAAGACCATCATCATTGGTAATGTATATTATAGCGCTAGCTTAGGCTGCATTTTAGCTATTGATTGGCTCAGCATGTTTTGCTGCTTAGAAATAATGATGATTACTGCTAGTATGCTTATTTTTAT
>JAKONF010000006.1 GCA_022702085.1 Rickettsiaceae bacterium
TCTTTGATAAAGATAGCATATTCATTATCGCTTGTTAAAAGATCATCAACATTTTTAAACAAAATTTTTGTCTGGTAGGGTTTGTATGATAGGTCAATTAAATTAACAATTTCAGTTATCTTTTGATCGCTTTGAGTCGATCTATAAAATCCTGCTTTGCTTTTTTTACCAATCTGCCCAGCACTTACCATTTTTTCTAAAGGAGTACAGTTGGTAAAAATATGGTGATAATCATCATCTTTAGGTAAGCCGCTTACCAGAGAGGATGAGATTAATTGCATGACATCTAAACCTATTAGATCATACAAACCAAAAATGCCAGTACGGGGTAATTTAAATATATCGATAAAAATTTGGTCAATTATATTTGGCTCTAGTCCTTGCTCTATTGCTCTCCTAACAATTAATTCTAATATATAACAGCCAAGGCGATTAGCTATAAAGCCGGGAGTGTCATTACAATCAATGACTGTTTTTCCTAAGTTATGGGTGATAAAATCAGTAATATCATTTTTAATTGCTACTGAAGTTTCCTCATCAGTTATTAATTCTACCAACTCCATAGTTCTTGGTGGATTAAAAAAATGAGTAATAACAAAATGCGACTTTATAGAGGCTGGTAAATTAACTTTAAGGTCTTTAAGTGGCAAAGTTGAAGTATTGGAAGCAATAATTGCTCCTGATTTAAGATATGGCACAATTTTGGTGTATAATTGATGCTTGGCCTCTATCTTCTCAATTATTGCTTCGATAACCAAATCACAATCACGCAGCAATTCTAGATCATCTTCTAAATTACCAATTTGAATAAATTTCTGTCTTTCTGGATGAGTAAGAGCTGGAGATCTACCCTCATTCATCTTAGCTATTGCTGCTTTGATATTGCTGTTCTTGTCTTCGTTTTTAGCAGGTAAATCTAGTAACACAACTTCATGAGATGAATTAGCAACTTGAGCTGCTATGCCCCCACCCATAACTCCAGCTCCAATAATTGCTATTTTTCTTATCTCCATCAAATATCACTACTCAGAGAAAATTGCATGCTCAATTGCCTGCATATCGTGGTGAGTTAAACCTTTAGCAATTTCTTTAACTATGGAATCTTTAAGGAATTTACTGTAATGATGTCTTAAAAATCCTAACATTTTTGGCTCAGCGGTTACAATTAATTCTTTGTAATCTGAATTTTCATGCATAATTTTTTCAATATAATGAGTTATAACCCTAGCAGCTTCAGTATGTTCAATTTCTTTAGCAGAAGTATGTGGCTCAAAAGCTGAACCTGGATTTGGTCCTTTGTGATATGAACTTTCATGTTTCTCACCACGATGATGCTTATCGTTTTCAACGTCATATTCTTCTACTAAATTTAAAATTTTTAGCCCCTTAGCTTCATATAATTTTAATTTAGTGCTATCAGTTACAGCAATAAGTTTTAAACGTAAATCATGTGACATTGAATCTTCCTTATAATTGTTGATATATCCACAATACTACCGATTAAAAGCCATGGCAACCCTTAATCACAAGATACTTTGGCTTAAAATTGATGCACAACGGCAGTCACAACTCCTAAAATACTAGCATTTTTATTTAACTTCATAGAGGGGTAATTTTTATTCTCGGCAACCAAGAACCATTCTTTGTTGATGATTTTAAGACGCTTGACCGTGAACTCGCCATCGATATTGGCAATAACAATTTTATTATGAGCTGGTTCAACGCTTCTATCTACTACCAACAAATCATTTTCTTTAATGCCAGCATCCATCATCGAATCACCAGTAACTCTTACGTAAAAAGTTGCTTCAGGGTTTCTGATTAAATGCTCATTAAGATCTAGAGTGGCTTCAGTGCGATCTTCAGCAGGTGAAGGAAAACCAGCTTGCACTTTTGATTCATAAAAAGGCAATTTAGTATTATAATTAAAGGCTGAAGCAAATATCATATCAACTTTCATAGATCGCAAATTAATTCAAAGGTTAAAAGTTAGTTATTAGGTCATTGCAGTTAATAACAAATTTTAGGCAATTTTTTCTATTTTAACAAGTTATAAAGTATTTTAAGCAAAAATAAATGCTACAATTTGTGATCATAAATTACAAAATTTTATATATTTAAATTCTGTAATTTAGCTATTATCTTTTCTGCTATTATATCTGGAGACAAACCTAAATACTCATATATCTTATCCGCCGGAGCAGAGTGACCAAATTGCTGCACACCAAAAACTAGTCCTTCATTGCCAACAAATCTATGCCAGCCAAAATCGGCTCCAGCTTCAATGGCAACTTTTAGATTATCTCTGGTAAGCATACTATCAATGTAATCTTGAGGCTGAAGGAAGAACAAACTAAAGCATGGCACTGAAATTATTTCTATTTGAATATTTTGTGCCCGTAGAATATTTTTAACTTCAAAAGCAATGCTCAACTCTGAGCCAGTAGCATAAATTGTTACTTGCGGCTCACTCTCGCTTGCGTTAGCGATATAAGCCCCTCTTCTAACTTGCAATGATATCTGATAACCTATATTTAATTGAGGTACATTTTGCCTAGTGAGTACTAACATTGATGGACCCGTTTCATTAGCTAGGGCCACTTCGAAGCATCTTAGAGTTTCTACAGCATCAGCAGGCCTGAAAACTAGTAAATTTGGCATAGCTCTGAATGAAGCCAAATGCTCTACTGGTTGATGCGTAGGACCATCTTCGCCTACACCGATTGAATCATGCGTCATGATATAAATGATTTTCAACCCCATGAGTGCAGCAAGCCTGATACCTGGACGCATATAATCAGAAAAGACAAAAAAGGTACCGCCAATTGGCAAAAATCCAGATACTGCTAGACCATTCATAATTGCAGCCATGGCATTCTCACGTACGCCATAATAAATGAAATTACCACTATAATCATCTGCTGTTATTGGTTTAGTTTGTGAATTTTTAGTATTAGTAGAAATTGATAAATCAGCAGAACCACAGATAATCTTATTACTGACTGTTAAAATATATTCTATAATTTTTCCTGCAGAACTTCTAGTTGCCTCTGGTTTACTAGAATCGGTCAATTCATTTAGTAAATCTTGATTAAAAGTAGGAAGCATCAAATATTGCAGATCTTGTTCAGCTAGATTATCATAGTTATGCTGCCACTCTAAGAATTCATCACTATTTTTAAGCCATGCCTTTTCCCAAAGATCTTTTAATTCTTCTTCAATACAAAAAGGTTCATCTTTAACGTTGATATTGTTTTTCAAAAAAGAGATTTCACTTTTTCCTAGTGGTGAGCCATGTGATTGCTCAGAACCAGCTTTTAGATTACACCCCTTACCTATTTGCGTTTTACAGGCAATAAAATAAGGTTTAACAGCTTTATTAGCTCTCTCTAGAGCCGCATCAATTTGACTAAAATCGTGACCATCAACGACTTCAGTCTCCCAACCTAAAGCCTCAAATTTCGCTTTGTGATTTTCTGATACTGTTAAGTTTATTGGTCCATCAATTGAGATCTGATTATCATCGAATAATACGATTAAATTATTTAATTTCAGATGCCCAGCAAGCGAAGCTGCTTCGTAACTTATTCCCTCCATTAGACAACCATCACCAACAATGCAATAGATTTTGTGATCAATAATTTGGTTGCCTAGTTGCTGCTTGTATTTTTTCTCAGCTATAGCCATTCCAACACTTGCAGCAAAGCCTTGACCTAACGGTCCAGTAGTAATTTCAATGGCAGGATGATTACCATATTCAGGGTGACCCGCACATTTGGAGTGTAGTTGTCTAAATTGCTTAATATCATCCAAAGTAAAATCTTTATAATCTGTTAAATAATAAAAGGCATAAAGCAGCATTGAACCATGTCCTGCAGATAATACTAATCGATCACGATTTGTCCATTTTGGCTCTTTGGGGTTAAATTTTAAATGATTAAAAACAAGTATAGTCATCACGTCAGCCATACCTAGTACCATACCAGGATGTCCTGAAAAAGCCTTTTCTACAGCATCTGCTGCTAATATTCTGATGCAATTACTCAATTTAATATAGGAATAATTTTGATTTTTTGTAAACTTCACTATAATATTCTCACTGTTAGAATTGTGCTGACACTTTGTAAATAAACTAAAATAGCCTTAATGACAACAAATCTCTATTTTAACTTAAAACCTGTAGAAACTTTATTGCAGCAATTATGGCTATCTATCTCCAAAGTAGATTTTTACTACAATGTGTATAGATTTTATCAAGGCTATGGAGTCAAATATTTTTTGTATTTAATTGGCATTTGTACGATAATTACTTGCATTTTTATTAGTGACAATATTTTCACTTTCAAAAATTATTTTAGTACAGGACACGTAAACTCACGCACTGTTGTCATGAATCATATCGTCAAGCAGATACCTGAACTTCATTATAATGGTAATAATTTAGTTGAAAATACGCAAACTAGCGTGCCAATATATATAAATGATCCAAAAGGGAGAAAATTAGCAGTTTTTGATATCAATAATACCTTATCTCTAAATGAGAGAAAAAGAATTCCAATAATATTTACTCCTAACAAGATAATTGTAAATGTAATCAGTAATCAGAAAAATCGTGATAATATCACGTTAGATTACCCTCAAATACTTGGTAATCAAGCTAAAATTATTGATAAAGAATCAGTCAAAGCCTCCATCAAAGATTACTTTGATAATAGCTCACTGATTTTTACTTCATTTTTAGTAATATTGTTTTCTGCTTTTTTTGTTGTGTTTTGTTCAACTATTACATTACTTAAACAGTTTTTTATAGTTTCATTGATTTACATCATCATTAGCTCAATGTACCTGAAATTTGATCCAGAGCAAGTAGCCAAAAAATTCATAAGTGAGTTCGCTAAAATTTTAAGGCTAATACTTTTTTCTAGTGGCTCTATCTCCTTAATTCAAATTTTATTTATTTACCTAGTGCCAAATATGATATTTATGACTAATTTTCTGCATTTATGGATTGGTTATTTAATCTATAACGGCATTGCTAAAAATATCCAATCTATTGACTCAGATCAGCTTCACCGCCTGAAATAGACACAGAAATATCTATCCCACCATCTTTTTTGGAAATGACATGTATATCTTTAAATTCTGTCCCATCAGGATGATCCATAGAATAAGTAAAATTAGCATGGCTTTTAATGATTTTTAGATTATATTCTTTTGCTTCTTTTTTCTCTGTCTGTTTTGTTCTATCATCATTCAATGTACTTTTATTTAGTTTTGAATTGCTATAATTTGACACACTTAACTTACGCATTGCCTCAATATCGGATAAACTTTGGTCAGTTTCCGAATTATTGGGAGTTGCCGAAACTATAGAAAGTTTTCTAAGATCTCTAATTTTTGGATCGATATGTTTATTGTTTGCTGAATTTGAGTCAGGATTATTTTGAGATTTATAACTTGGTAAGCTAGATTTTGACTCAGTTTCTGAAGAGCTGACATTTTTGTAATATTCAAAAAATTGATTTTTGTCCATATCTATGCTAAATTTTTTACTTAAGAAAGGTTTTTTTTGATTCTTCTCTATAACCAAGTTAGTTTCTCTATAAGTTGAATGATTTCCTGAAGATGATCCCAAATCGCTTTCTTCTTCGCTTTGATCTTCATCTTTCCCACCTCCACCTTTATAGGGATCATTAAGAACGGAAGGACTTGACTCAGTTTTTGGAGGTTGTTTGACACAATTTTCAGAATCAAATAAAGAATTTTTTCTACCACGATCTTCTGGTTCTTTCTGTTCATTATCTAAATCACTGGGACTTTCATTACTATTTGGCAATTCACTACCATTATCACTTAAGCTTAGAATTGATAATCTGCGATTAAGGTCATCAAAATTTGAACTTGATACAATTTTTTCCTCATCATCGGGATTAGGATTAGGACTGTTTCTTTTTCTGACTAATGCACTTTTCATAAAAATTCTCGATACATTATTCTTGAGATTTTATTTGTATATAGTAAATAAAAGATTAATTAATTAATTTCTTTACTAATAGATAGATAATTTTTTAATAAACAAGAAATTTATATCACAGTATTTTTTAATGATTTCGACTATGAGTAAGAACTTAGAATTAATCTAAATAAAATATCAAATGGCGCACCCGAGAGGACTTGAACCCCTAACCCTATGATCCGTAGTCATATACTCTATCCAATTGAGCTACGGGTGCTTAAAGATTTTGTATTAAATAAGAGGTAATAGGATTGCAATATATTATCAAAGACATTTTGTGTCAATTAATCTTTTGGGGAAAGGTTTTGGTTCCTTTCCCTATTATACACGTTTACAAAATTTTTAGTAAAAAGTTATTTAAGTTTTGCGAAAATTTATTAGTATCAACTACCGGTTCTCCTTCAATGATGCAAGCTTGATCAAAAATTAATCTGATTAAATCATCGTAATTATCTGCTGCTTCTTCTTGAATGTTGGCATTGATTTTTTCAATGATTTTATGCTTAGGATTGATTTCTAGAATTTTGGCTGAAGATTTATTCAATTGTTTTTGTTCAATTAAAAACCTCTCCATCCTTATATCCATATTACCTTCACCTATGGCCAAGCAAGCAGGACTAGATTCAAGCTTTTTGGATATTTTAACGTCTTTCACCAAATCCCCTAAAATTTCTTTAAAACGAGCAATCAGTTTATCATAATTTTCAGAATTTTCTTGCTGCTTATCTTTTTCATCCTTACCAGATTCTGCATTACTCAAATCAATATCGCTTCTGGTTGCCGATTTGAATTCATAATCTTTATATTTGTTATTCACATTTACCCAAAAATCATCCACCGTATCGGTAAATAATAATACATCAATGTTCTTTTTAAGTAGACCTTCTATTTGCGGACTATGTTTAAGTTTTTCAGGGTCCTCGCCACTTAGGTAATAGATAGTTTTTTGTCCATCTTTACAGTTATCAATATATTCATCAAGGCTAATCATTTGATCGTTTATAGCGCTTTTAAATATACATACTTCAAGTAACTTCTCATGATCGCTAGTGGCTTCACATAGCCCTTCTTTCAAAGCACTACCAAAATTATGCCAAAAAGTTTTATATTCATCGATAAAGTCGTTTTTTTTCTTTTTAAGCTCAGCTAGAACCCTATTAGTTACAGAATTTTTTATTTTTTCTAAAGTGGAATTATGTTGCAAAGTTTCTCTACTGATGTTTAGTGGTAGATCTTCAGAATCAATTACCCCGCGCAAAAATCTTAAATATGAAGGAATTAAATCCACATTTTCATCTGAGATAAATACTCTCCTGATATATAATTTCACTCGTTTTTTACGGTCAGGATGGAATAAATCAAAAGTTTTGGTAGATGGAATGAATAATAGATTGGTAAATTCCACTGCACCTTCATTTTTATTATGTAAAGTAATCCATGGTTTATCAGCAGCGTGCGAAACAGTTTTGTAAAACTCTGCATATTGCTCTTCGTTTATTTCAGTTTTTGGTTTTGTCCATAGAGCTGAAGATGAATTAGCCTGAATTTCATTACCACTCTCATCGGTAAAGAATATTGGTATGTTAACGTGATCTGAGTAACTTTTGACAATGTGTTTCAAGCGGTAATGGTCCACATAACTATCCTCTGTTTCTTTTACATTTAATAATATTTCTGTTCCGCGCTCAAAATCTATCTCACCTTCCGAAATTGTATATTCACCTTGGCCATTAGATTCCCAGATATAAACTTCATTCTCACCAGCTTTTTTCGAAGTAACTTTAACATTATCAGCGATCATAAAAGAAGAGTAAAAACCAACGCCAAACTGACCTATTAGCATACTATCTTTCTTAGCATCACCAGATAACTTTTCCATAAAATTTTGCGTACCAGAACGCGCTATAGTACCGAGGTTTTCTATTAATTCTTCTTTGTTCATACCAATGCCTGTATCTCTAATGATGATCTGCTTGGCATCTTTATCAATTTTAACAATAATTTTTAGATCAGGATTATCTTTAATTAAACTTGGTTCAGTCAGTGCTAGGTACCTTAACTTATCACAAGCATCTGCTGCATTTGAGATTAATTCTCTTAAAAATATTTCTTTATTTGTATAAAGAGAATGAATCATTAGATGCAAAACTTTACCAACCTCTGCATCAAATTTCTTTTTCTCTATCTTATTTTGTTGTTCTTGATCGCTCATAGTTATTACCAGATTAATTTATATATATTTTAAATATAGTTACGTAATAAAATTTTTAAATAGCATTTAGCTAAAATTTTATTAAGTAAGCTCAATATGAACGATCAAATAAATATCAATAGTTCATCTCCAGCCGCTATTTCTGATATTTAAGAACAATGTATTTAGCGAAAAAATATTCAATTTAGGGTGTGTACTTAAAAAATCACATACTTAGTTGATATTACTTAACTAATAATGTATTTTTTATAAAATTTATTAGTAATGTATATGAAATCGTCTTGCAATATATCTAATTATCCTAGTACAATAAACTCAGTTAGTAAATCTTGTATCACACCTACCCCGCCGTCATCATCTAATTCAAAGGCAGGTATCAAAAATATTGTTATTGATATTCGAAATAATAATTTTAGTAATATTCAAACTTCATCAACTGCTAATAAAAATAATATTATCAATTCAAAAGATTTACAAATTTTTTCGAAAGAAAACATTGAAGAACTTTTTTTTTGTAGTTTAGATTACGTTCCCTTAGTTGCTACGCTTCCAGAGCTCAAATCGATATTTATTTATATATTGAAAACATATCCATATCAATCCAGTCTTGAGCAATACAATAATGTCATTATGCCTGTAGAATTTTTAAATGAACGGGTAATGATGTTTTATGCTACTCTCAAATTTAGAGAAGATTTTGCAGAATATATAAAAAACGATCCATTAATAAATAAATTTAATTCGATCCGTATCTCTCTGGAAGATTCGTCTAATCAAAAGCCAAGCGGAGGTTTAGGAGTTTATGTCAGATATTCAGCAAAAATATTAGCAGCAATTTCAGCAGCAAAAAATAACGACCTGGTTTTAGCTAATGACTTGATAAAAAACATATTGGATAATTTCAAAACAAATATCATCTGTTGTAAAGATGATCGAGTAAACATAGATAATGTCATTTCTCTGTTTATCTTAGTAGCAAATTTTTTAAAACCAGAATTTACAGAAAGATATATTACACAAAATATCGATATATTTTTCAATAGTCTTGAAAGCGCAGAGCCTTCCAAAAATATATTCACAGTACTATTTGGCAGATTAGCTTTTGAAATTTTAGAAAAAAAGCCTTTTATGGATCAGTGTCATAAATACTTAAGAGAAAAAGCAAACGAAATAGATCCACATTATATTTCTACTTTCACGCACACGATCAGTCATTACAGTAATGCCATGTACCATATTGATAGTAATAATCAATCACGCCAAAATTGGGCCATTACAACTTGGTGTTTGTTAGAAAACTATCCTTCAGAAAATCAGGATGAGTTTATTCAATTATCAGAACATATTATAATATTGTCAGCATATACAGGGGATGTAAGTTACAATGAAAAAATTATAAAATTTTTTAATGGTACTACAACTGGTATTATTCTTGAACAACTGCAAAAATATTATACTGACAGTCAGGATATAAATATATTAGATTCAATAAAAGAAAAAGATATTCATTATTCATTGTTATTAGATTTTAAATTATTAAAGAACCAAACTATATCAAAATCTGACCAAATCAAACAAGCCTTTACAATGGCAAAATATTATGGAAGAGCGGTATTAGCAATAGATTTGATAAAACATGATCCACAAAGAGCAAAAGAAGAAATTATAAAAATAAAAGATCTCAGATTTTTCCCACAGATAAGAGCTAGCATTTTGCTTAATCCAAATAAAAAAATTTTCAATATAATACAAAACAGTGACTTTTTTAGCAGTGCAAAGGCTTACCTACATTTTATAGCAGCTCAAACATTTGCAGCAAATAAAAATAAAATGTCCTTGGCTCTTAATCATATCAATGAGGCAGCTAAACTAGTTCCCGAAGAAGATAAATATATTTCATTCAAAAATATAATTGAGATGCAAATTAAAGAGGCTAACAATATTGAAAAAGATGAAAATAATGAACAACTTTTTGATGTTGTAATAAAAGAGGAGAAGATTGAAAAAATTATATTTAATTCGGCATTTACTAACAATATTAATACTATTTTAGCAGAAATAGACGTTAATAAGAGTAACTTGCAAATCAATGAACTGAAAAACGATCAAGAA
>JAKONF010000008.1 GCA_022702085.1 Rickettsiaceae bacterium
ATATTGGTTCCGTACTTAATCTTAATGGCTTAAATAATTTAATTCTGGTTAATAATGGTAACCCGATCAAAGTTGAAAATAAATTAAGAAAATTAGCTCAAGATCATCAAAACTTAAAACTTATAAGTGGCCATGGTAACGTAGGTTTTGCTCGTGGCTGTAATTTAGGAGCTAATTCATCTGATGCTGAATATCTATTATTTTTAAATCCCGATTGTTTAGTATTAGACGAGAGGACATTAATAAAATTAAAACAAGCTCTTAAGTCTGATCCTGCGTATAAAGTATCTACTTGCGTAATTTTAAATGTTGATGATTCAATTCAAAAAACTTGTCGAAGAAATTTGTTGTCACCTCAAACTGCTTTATTTGAAAGTTTCAATTTAGCAAAAATTTTTTTTAAATTGAAAGGACTTAATTTACCAGTTGAAGAGATTGATTCTCTGCCACGCATTTCAGTGGTACCTGCTCTATCCGGGGCAGTAATTTTTACAGAGGCAAAGTATTATCAGAGAATTGGCGGTTTAGATGAACAATATTTCATGCATGTTGAAGACATGGATTTCTGCATGCAAGTATATATTTCAGGATACAAAATAGCTTTTGTTAGCGACGTTAAAATAAAGCATTTATTAAGTACTAGCGATGTTCCTTCTAAATTCCTAGAACAACACAAAGCACGAGGATTTATTATATACATACAAAAATATTTCCCAGCTTTTAAAAAATTCCCAATGAATATAATATTTAAAAGCATGATATATTTGAGGTATTTTTTAAAAGTATACTTGTTTAATAAAAAATAATGAAGATGTATAATGTTGATGAGTGATGGATTAATGCACATAAAATAGCCAAAGAAATCAATTATACTAGTATCCAGCTTAAACATATGTTGTTAAGATATGAAGAATTAATACAACATACTATATTAGATATAGCTACTAAAAATTCGCTTAAAGATATGAAAAAACTTTTTGATATTTTAGAACAAATACAAAGTCATTTGTCATTAATTGAATTTAAATATGATATCCGTATAGGAGATAAGTTATTTGAAATTATAAGGAATTTTGATCGATTAGATGATGAATTTTCCAGAGATTATTGGTTTAAACAATTTAAAAATGGTCTCACATGGCCGTTATCAGTTTAAAGAATTCAATAATTTGAGTATTATTGAGTTGGTTCTAACAAATGTTGCTTTACACCTTCAGTTTTCAAAATTATAGTAATCGCTTTAGATAATATAATTAATTTCATTAAACATAAAATATGCAAATTACTAAAACTAGTATAGAAGGCTTGTTACTGTTAACTCCAAAAGTTTTTGAGGATGAAAGAGGGCATTTTTTTGAAAGTTATAACAGAGAGGACCTGAAAAAAATAGGAATTGACGCTGAATTTGTCCAAGATAATGAATCATATTCTAAATTTGGTGTTTTAAGAGCTTTACATTTTCAGGTATCCATGCCGCAAGCAAAGCTGGTTAGAGTAATCAAAGGAGAGGTACTAGACGTAGCAGTAGATATAAGACCCGGTTCTCCTACTTTTGGTCAGCATGCTAGTTTTAGGTTAAGTGCTGAGAATAAAAATCAGCTATTTATACCACGTGGCTTCGCGCATGGTTTTGTCACTTTAAGTGAAGATGCTGTTTTTCAGTACAAATGTGATAATTATTATGATCCAAACGATAAAAGTGGTCTTATTTATAATGATCCAACATTAAATATTGATTGGCTTCTTACAAATGATCAAATTATAGTAAATGAGCGTGATAGAAGTTTTTCAAACTTAGCAGAATTCAAACAACAATATTCAAATGGAAAATAAAACTATATTAATCACAGGTGGGGCTGGTTTTATCGGCTGCCACTTGATTGAATATCTACTAAATAAATATCCTGATTATCAAATTCTAAATTTAGATAGCTTAACTTATGCAGGGGACTTAAAACGCCTTGATTTTTGCCAAAATAATCAGAATTATAAGTTTATTGAAGGTGACATCTGCAATCAAAATTTGTTAAATGAAATTTTTTCGAATTACAAAATCGATGGCATTTTTCATTTAGCTGCTGAATCTCATGTTGATAATTCAATTGCCTCACCACAAATTTTTGTTGAAACCAATATTAATGGTACTTTTTGTCTTCTTGAAGCTGCCAAAGAACATTGTAAAGAGTATTGGCAAAATGAACAGAGCAAGTTTCTGCATGTGTCCACAGATGAAGTTTTTGGCTCGCTTGGCAATGTAGGGTATTTCTCAGAAACTACGCCTTACGCGCCAAACTCGCCATATAGTGCCTCAAAAGCAAGTAGTGATTTTTTGGTCCGAAGTTACTTTCATACTTATAATTTGCCAGTAATTATCAGTAATTGCTCCAATAATTTTGGCCCTAAGCAACATGATGAGAAATTGATTCCAACTATCATTAGAAAAGCTTTAAAGAATGAGCCAATTCCAATTTATGGTAATGGCGAAAATATTCGTGATTGGTTGTACGTGAATGATCACGCCAGTGCTTTGGATAGAATATATCATAGTGGGAAAATAGGTGAAAGTTATAACATAGGTACTCAAAATGAAAAAACCAACGTCGAAATAGCAGAGCTTGTTTGCAAAATTCTAGATGATGTAAAGCCGCTCGCTGATGGTAGTAATTATAACAAATTAATAAGTTACGTTAAAGATAGAGCTGGTCATGATTTTCGTTATGCTATAGATAATACCAAGATAACTAACGAACTAAAATGGCAATCAGATGCTAGTTTTGATGATAGTCTAACTCAAACAGTTAAATACTATATTGACAAATATAATGCAATATAAAGTTTTAGTTATTGGCTCTAATGGGCAATTGGCCCGCTCTTTAAAAGATATTGTTAATGAGAGCAACAATTACTTGTTTGTAGGTAGACCTGAATTTGATATATGCAATCAAAATCAACTGCTAGATATAATTACAAACTTTGATCCCTCACTAATTATTAACTGCGCAGCTTATACAAATGTAGATAAAGCTGAAGAAGAAGCGGAACTTGCATATGCAACTAATAGCGAAGCAGTCAAAAATTTAGCGATAATTTGTGCTTCAAAAGATCTACCTTTAATACACATCTCTACAGATTATATCTTTGATGGCTCAAAAAAGGATTCATATAGTGAATTGGACGCGCCAAATCCGTTATCTACATATGGTAAATCTAAACACTTAGGTGAACAACATATTAAAAATAATTTGGCTAAATATATTATCATTAGAACTTCCTGGGTGTTTAGCCCGTATGGTCACAATTTTTTTAAAACCATGATAAAATTGGCTAGCGAAAAAGATGAGCTGAAAATTATCAACGATCAAAGAGGAAGTCCGACCTCAGCTCATAACCTAGCATGGGTAATCAAAAATATTGCTAATAAAATTCTTAATAATAAGCAAGTCAAATATGGTATTTATAATTATTGTGATTCGCCAAGTGTGAGTTGGTATGAATTTGCTTATAAAATTATCGAATTATGGTCTATAAAATATCAAAAAAAAATGCCAAATATAATTCCCATCTCAACCGCCCAGTATCCCACCAAAGCACTAAGACCTTTAAATTCAGTATTAGATTGTAGTTTAATTAAGCAAAATTTTGACATTGAACAAAATAATTGGACGAGTAAGCTAGAAAATTATTTGGACGAGCTGAAAAAAATGGATAGCTAAAATAAACATAGATTATTGATTTTTTACGATAATTATATATTGTGTTTTTAAGTATAAAATTTGAACACAGCTCTTTTTTTTATAATTTATTTGATGATGCAATGCAAAAAATCTATGATATAAAATTCTTTAGCAGAATCTTGGATAAAAAAATTAGACCTTATTTAAGAAGATTATATTATAAATTATGCTCTCCAGGAATAATCTGGAAATCTAAAATAAATGAAAAAAATTATAGTAGTTTTAGAGAGCTAGAGGGAAACGTCAATATTCTAGATAGAAAAATAATCTGCGTATTTTCACATTTTGATAAAGATAACATAGTTGATGATTATGTTTTGCATTATTTAGCTGCTTTAAATGAAATAGGCTGCGCTATTATCTTTGTTTCAACTTGTAATAACATAGAAAATCAATATGTTGAGAAACTTAAGATACTAGTTACCAAAATTGTAACTAGAATCAATATAGGTTGGGATTTTGGCTCTTTCAATATTGGTTACAAAATTGCTAAAAATTACGATCATTATAATCTACTTATATTCGCTAATGACAGTGTTTACGGTCCGCTTCATCCATTGCAGAATATAATTTCTATGGTTAAAAATAATGAATGCGATGTTGGAGCTGCTACAGATTCATATGAATGTGGTTATCATCTACAATCTTATTTTTTAGTTTTTTCAGATAAAGTGCTCAAAAGTAAAATCATTGATAAATTTTTTGAAAATTTTGTTTTTTCTAATAATAAAACATTCGTCGTACATAAATATGAAATAGGTTTGTCAAGATTGTTGATCAATAATGGCTTTAAACTAAAAGCTTTATGTGATTATTTAGAAGTAGCAAATAAGTTTTTCAATGATACATTTAGTTTAAATACGGAAAGAGAAAATGACGCATGGATCGATTTTTATAACCCAACGCATATATTTTGGCAAACATTGATCAAAGACTTTAAATGTCCTCTAATTAAGAGAGATTTACTATTGAAGAATCCTTCAAGCATAGTAAATTTTTTTTCATGGCCTGAAGTAGTAATAAATACAGGTTACGATATTAATTTAATCAAAGATCACCTAAAAAAAATTAACACAGGAATTGATAGTAATTTATGAAAGGTATAATTTTAGCTGGCGGTTCTGCTACTAGGCTCTATCCATCAACAACATCTGTTTCAAAACATCTACTTAATGTTTATGATAAACCGATGATCTATTATCCTTTATCGATTCTAATGCTAGCAGGTATCAAAGAGATATTAATCATCTCTACGCAAGCTGCTTTACCTTTGTACCGAGATCTACTTGGTGATGGTAATAAGTTTGGCATAAAAATAGAATATATTAATCAAGATAAACCAAAAGGAATTGCTGATGCATTCATCGTCGGCAGAGAATTTATAGCTGCTGATAATGTTTGCTTGATACTCGGAGATAATATTTTTTATGGACATGGCATGCTTGAGCAATTAGTGGAAGCTACCAATCTTGAAGAAGGAGCTAAAATATTTGCCTATCACGTTAAAGACCCAGA